>JAPLPA010000089.1:33207-38517 GCA_026400415.1 Afipia sp.
TGCTGCCGATCCGCCCGGTGCCGTTTTGGATGGTCGCGACATTGGAACCGTGATCTGCCCGAACGCCGAGGTAAAGATTTTTGTCGTGGCAGATCCGGAAGTCCGTGCGCGGCGCAGGACTCTGGAGATGCGCTCGCGTGGCGAGGCGGCCGACGAAAAGTCGGTGCTTGCTGATATTTTGAAGAGGGATGAGCGAGATCGAAGCAGAACTGCAGCACCTTTAAAGTGTGCCGAGGATGCGCATGTGCTGGACAATTCGAAGCTTGATATCGAAGGCGGCATTCGCGCCGCCATTGCTATTGTGGATGCAGTCCGCGCGGGGCGTTAGCGCCGCGCATGTCTGAATTAGCCCTTCGACCAGTATTTATCGAACGGCAGTTCTTGGCTCGACGGCATCACTGCCTGTGAAGCGAGCGATGCTTCGATCTGGCCCGGAGCCGTCACAATGGTGCTGGCGATTGCGGCGGTGACAGTGAAAACGGTGGCTGCTGCCACGATCATGATCTTCTTCATTTCAATTCTCCCCTGTTTGATAGCGCCGACACCATGAGGAAAATCACTTAAAGCCCGGTTCCGCGTCGGCGCGAAAGCCGGCGTTTCGTCAAGATCGGTCAACAGGAAGTTGAAATCCTGCCCGAAACTGTCGCCGTTCAGGATTTATCAGCCATACCAAGCGTGTCTGGGGCGCGGTTGACGCTTGCCGGAGCCGGTTTCGGGGGCTATATCCCCTCGCGTCCGGGCCGTCATCGACATTGTCGAGGCCGTCCGAGCGGGCCGGCCAAGGGTTTATGCCTGCCGTCATTGGAGGAAAGCCCGCTCCCGGTCTCGTTAGAGGCCCCGGTCCAATTCCGTATCGTTCGTGCAGGCACACGCCGGCCCGTTTCCGCAGACGTTTCGCGTTTGGCGAACATTGCGGCGATGGTCGTCAAAGGTTGCGGACCTTTGGCACTGGACGTCCGATACGCCCTTAACCCTGCTGCCGGCATACCGCATCTGGAGAACACATGGCTTCGACTGCTACTTCCTACAATCCGTCACGCGACGATTTCGCCGCGATGCTTGATGAGTCCTTCGCAGGCGGCAATCTGCAAGAGAGCTCCGTCATCAAGGGCATCGTTGTTGCGATTGAAAAAGACATGGCCGTCATCGACGTCGGCCTGAAGACCGAGGGCCGCGTGGCTCTCCGCGAATTCAACGGTCCAGGCCGTGAAGCCGATCTCAAGGTCGGCGACGAAGTCGAGGTGTTCCTCGACCGGATCGAAAACGCACTCGGCGAGGCCGTTCTGTCGCGCGACAAGGCGCGCCGCGAGGAAAGCTGGGGCAAGCTCGAGAAGGCATTCAACAACAACGAGAAGGTTCACGGCGTCATCTTCAATCAGGTCAAGGGTGGCTTCACCGTCGATCTCGATGGTGCAGTTGCCTTCCTGCCGCGTTCGCAGGTGGACATTCGTCCGATCCGAGACGTTGCGCCATTGATGAACAATTCGCAGCCTTTCCAGATTCTGAAAATGGATCGCCGCCGCGGCAACATCGTCGTGTCGCGCCGTACCGTTCTTGAGGAAACGCGCGCGGAACAGCGTCAGGAATTGGTGCAGAACCTTGAAGAAGGTCAGGTCATCGACGGCGTCGTCAAGAATATCACCGATTACGGTGCGTTCGTAGATCTCGGCGGCATCGACGGCCTGCTGCACGTCACCGATATCGCGTGGCGCCGCGTCAATCACCCGACCGAGGTGCTCAACATCGGTCAGTCGGTGAAGGTCAAGATCATTGCTGGACGATCCATGGCAGGGCATCGAGGCGAAGTACCCGCTGAACTCGCGCTTCACGGGGCGCGTCACCAACATCACCGACTACGGCGCGTTCGTCGAACTGGAGCCGGGCATCGAAGGCCTGATCCATGTTTCCGAAATGTCGTGGACCAAGAAGAACGTGCACCCCGGCAAGATCGTCTCAAAGACGCAGGAAGTCGAAGTGCAGGTTCTCGAAGTGGATTCGGCTAAGCGCCGCATCTCGCTCGGCCTCAAGCAGACCATGCGCAATCCATGGGAAGTCTTTGTCGAGAAATTCCCGGTTGGATCGACTGTCGAAGGCGAGGTCAAGAACAAGACTGAGTTCGGTCTGTTCCTCGGTCTCGACGGCGACGTCGACGGCATGGTGCATCTGTCCGACCTCGACTTGAAACAGCCGGGCGAACAGGTCATCGACAACTTCAAGAAGGGCGACATGGTCAAGGCCATCGTCCTCGATGTCGATGTCGAGAAGGAACGCATCTCGCTCGGCGTCAAGCAGCTCGAAGGCGATCCGTTTGCCGAGCCGGGCGACGTCAAGAAGGGCGCAGTTGTGACCTGCGAGATTTTGGAAGTGAAGGATACCGGGATCGAAGTTCAAATCACCGGCACCGACTTCACCTCATTCATCAAGCGGTCCGAACTTGCCCGCGATCGCGACGACCAGCGCACCGACCGCTTTGCTGTTGGTGAAAAGGTAGATGCTCGCGTGATCCAGTTCGACAAGAAGGCCCGCAAGGTGCAGGTGTCGATCAAGGCGCTTGAGGTCGCTGAAGAGAAGGAGGCCATCGCGCAATACGGGTCTTCGGACTCGGGAGCGACGCTGGGCGACATTCTGGGCAACGCTCTCAAGAAGCGTGACACCTGATCGCTTAACTGCGGCAACGCCGCTTACGACATCAATGAGGGCTCCGGCATTTCCGGAGCCCTTTTGCTTTGGAGCGTAGCTCGATTCATAGCGTCGCATTGCAGACGCAGCCATGTTTTCTCCAAATTGAATTGCAATTGATGTAATGATCGCACTTCAAATCAACGCTGTGACGACAAATCCCATTTCCCCGAAACGGTTCTGTGCGAGGAGATTCTGATGCCTACCGATTCCGATGTGATCGTCGACCGGCGCCGGATGCGCCGGAAGCTGACTTTCTGGCGCGTGCTGGCAGCACTTGGCGTCATCGTCGCAGTGACCACCGTCGGTGCCCTTGCGACGTCGGCCGGCCGCAGCGCTCTTACCGGCTCCCATGCGATTGCACGGGTCAAGATCGACGGCCTCATTCGCAGCGATGCAGCGCGCGTTGAGGCGCTTGAGCGGCTTGAGAAATCGACAGCTGCCGCCGTCATTGTTCATATCAATTCGCCAGGCGGCACGACTGCTGGATCCGAACAGCTTTACGATGCTTTGATGCGCTTAAAAGCAAAGAAGCCGATGGTCGTGGTAGTCGAGGGATTGGCGGCGTCGGGCGGGTACATCGCCGCACTCGCGTCGGACCAGATCATTGCGCAGCAGACCGCGCTGGTCGGATCGATCGGCGTTCTTTTTCAATATCCGAATTTCACGGATCTGATGAAGACGGTCGGCGTGAAGGTTGAGGAGGTCAAATCCTCGCCACTGAAGGCGGCTCCGAATGGATTCGAGCCTACCAGCCCCGAGGCACGCGCAGCACTCGATGCGCTGGTGAAGGATTCCTACGCATGGTTCCGTGGCTTAGTGAAAGATCGTCGCAAAATGGACGATGCGATGCTTCAGACAGTGGCGGATGGACGTGTATTCACGGGCCGTCAGGCAGTCGGCCTGAAACTGATTGATCGGCTCGGTGATGAAAAGACAGCTGTTGCGTGGCTGGTGTCCGAAAAGAAAATCGATAAGGAGTTGCCGGTGAAGGATTTCAAGCTGGCACCGCGTTTTGGCGACATGACCTTTTTGCGAGCGACGGCAGCCGTTGCTCTCGACACACTCGGCTTCGGCGCATTCGCGCGCCAGCTCGAACAGTCGGGCGTTGTACAGGCTGTGGACCGTTTCGGCCTCGATGGTATGCTCGCGCTGTGGCAACCGGCTTCGGGCAACTGAATGCCTGAATCGTGTTTCAGCCATTTTGCGCCGCACTGCGGTTGAATGGCCAAGACCGATTTCGGACCTTTGTCACGCGATTTCCCGGCCACTTGTTTTCAATTAGCGGCTTGACAGTTCAAGGCTTTTTCAAAGAAATGGTTTTGCCGCTCGCTACGGATCCAATACTTCAATGATCAAATCCGAACTTGTTCAGCGCATCGCCGAGCACAACCCACATCTCTATCAAAGAGATGTCGAAAATATTGTGAACGCGATTCTCGATGAAATCGTCGCGGCACTCGCGCGCGGAGATCGCGTCGAACTGCGCGGCTTTGGCGCGTTCTCAGTCAAGCATCGGCCCGCGCGGGCAGGACGCAATCCGCGCACCGGCGCGCATGTTCCGGTCGAGCAAAAAAGCGTGCCGTTCTTCAAGACCGGCAAGGAAATGCGCGAGCGCCTTAATCGTGATTCCGGCACCGGTAGCGCTGCGACCTGATCCGCTCCTCCGCACCCATGACGTCGCGAGGACAGACGATGCTCCGCAAGATTTTCAACGTGCTGGTGATTTTACCGCTCGCAATTGTCTTCATCGTGTTCGCCGTCGCCAATCGCCATTTTGTCACGCTGTCGTTCGATCCATTCGATTCCACCGATACGGCACTGGGCGTTTCGCTGCCGCTGTTTGTCCTCATGATCGGCTTCACGATGCTCGGCGTGGTGGCCGGCGGCATAGCAACCTGGTTTGGGCAGCGCCGCTGGCGTCGTGCCGCGCGGTTCCATGAAACGGAAGCGCAGAATGCTCGTGCGCAGTTGGCCGACCTACGTGAACGTTCGCAAATCCTCGGAGAATATGGCGAAGCAAAGGTTCCGGTCTTCCGTCGCGGCGGCGTCTCGCCGAACGCCCTCGGTCCGCAATATGAGGCAATCGGGCGAGACAAGCCCGGTGCGACGTTGTAGAACGCGGCCTCAACCCGAATTCCCGGACGGCCAGCCCCATGGGCTCAACCTGTTTTTGACGATGTCGCTCGCTGTTAAAATTTGCGGACTGTCCACACGTGAAACCCTTGAGGCTTCGCTTGAGGCAGGTGCCGACATGGTTGGCTTCGTATTCTTCGAGGCCTCGCCCCGCCACGTCAACCTAGGAACGGCGCGCGATTTGGGGCATATGGCAAAGGGCCGCGCGCTCAAGGTGGCGTTGACCGTCGATGCTGACAATGCGTCATTGTCGAACATCGTCGAGACGTTGCGGCCGGATATACTTCAATTGCATGGAAACGAAACCGTCGCGCGCGTCCGCGATATCAAGCAGACATTTGGCATTCCAGTGATGAAGGCGATCGCCGTTGATGCAGCGCGCGATCTGGATATTCTTCCCGGGTTCGCGACCGTCGCGGATCGTATTCTGTTCGATGCACGCGCGCCTAAGGATGCCAGCCGTCCCGGTGGACTTGGCGTGCCCTTCGACTGGAA
>JAPLPA010000089.1:38534-38835 GCA_026400415.1 Afipia sp.
GGAACCTTCTAAAAGACATCGATCTGAAAATTCCCTTTATGGTCTCGGGCGGCCTCAATCCTGCCAACGTCGCCGAAGCGATACGCGTTACGCATGCGGGTGGCGTCGACGTGTCGTCAGGCGTGGAAAGTGCGTCGGGCGTAAAGGATGTGGAAATGATCCGCGCCTTCATTCGCGCTGCGCGCGATGCCGATAGCAACCAGCCAAATCAGAAAGTTGCAAGCCGCGCATGAGTATCTCGCTCCCCAATTCGTTCCGCTCCGGTCCCGATGAGCGCGGTCACTTTGGCATTTTCGGCGGG
>JAPLPA010000139.1 GCA_026400415.1 Afipia sp.
AGATGGGGCCGATCAGCTCCATCATGGGGCAAATTCTACTCATCGCAGTGACGAGCACGGATGCGACGCCAATGGAGATCCGCGAGGCGGCGGATTTCGTTGTCCGTCCACGGCTGCTTTCAATTCCCGGCGTGGCCCAGGTCATTCCCATGGGTGGTGAAGTGCGCCAGTACCGCGTGGCACCCAACCCGCCAGCTCTCCGCGCGCTCGGCGTATCTTACGAACAAGTCGAAAAAGCCCTCGCGCTGTTCGGCACCAATGCGGGCGGCGGCTTCACGGACCAGAACGCGCGGGAATATCTCATCCGCAACATCGGGCGGACGACAAACCTCGATGACCTAAGCAATGTCGTGGTCGCGCGCATTAACGGAGGCCCAGTCTATCTGTGGCAGGTCGCTGATGTCTCCTTCGCCCCTAAGGTCAAACGAGGCGATTCCGGGTACATGGGCGAGTCGGCTGTCGTTGTCTCGGTAGAAAAGCAGCCTAACGTCGATACGGTCACGCTCACCCGTGAGATCGAACGGGCACTCAAAAACATCACTGCGACATTGCCCAAGAGCATCAAGGCGGACCAGGTTCTGTTCCGCCAAGCCAATTTCATCGAAACGTCCATTCAGAACGTCGAGCGCGTGTTATTCGAGGCAGCCCTGGTCGTCGCCGTAGTCCTGTTCGCGTTCCTCTTAAACTGGCGAACGACCGTAATTTCGCTGACAGCAATTCCAGTGTCGATCCTTACAACTGCCATTGTGTTTTACCTGCTGGGGCTCTCGATCAACACGATGACCCTAGGAGGGCTAGCCATTGCCATCGGCGAACTGGTGGATGACGCGGTGGTCGATGTCGAGAATATCTTCCGCCGCCTCCGGGAAAACCGAGAGGCTGGCAATCCGCTGAGTGCATTTGATGTCGTCATCACCGCGTCCCAGGAGGTTCGGTCGGGCATCGTGTACGCGACCGCCATCATCATCTTGGTATTCGTGCCGTTGTTAGCGCTGTCCGGCATTGAGGGAAGATTGTTCGCACCGCTTGGCGAGGCATACATCCTCTCCATCCTCGCCAGCTTGGTAGTGTCGATCACCCTAACGCCCGTCATGGCGTACCATCTGCTACCGCGCCTGAAGCGGCTGGATCACGGCGATAGCGCCATCGTGCGCGGGCTCAAACGCTGGAACACGACCCTTCTTGAATGGGGATTCAGGCACAGCCGATTAGTGATGGTCTCCACGATCTTCGCCGTCGCGGTGGCGGCTCTCGGAGCATATTCGTTGCCACGCGCATTCCTGCCGCCCTTCAACGAAGGCTCGTTTACGATCAGCATGCTGTTCAATCCGGGAATTTCCCTTGCGGAATCTCATCGGGTTGGGCTCATCGCCGAAAAACTCATTCTTGAAGTACCGGAAGTTAAAGCTGTAGGCCGTCGAACCGGCCGCGCTGAACTCGACGAACATGCCGAAGGGGTTCACTCCTCTGAAATTGAGGTGGACTTGAAGTCAACCGGACGGGGCAAGGCCGAAATCGTCGATGAACTGCGGTTGCGACTGTCTGTGCTGCCAGTCTCGATCAATATCGGTCAGCCAATTTCGCATCGCCTCGATCATATGCTGTCCGGCGTGCGCGCCCAAATCGCGCTCAAGATATTTGGCGATGACCTAGACGCTTTGCGCACCACAGCCGAACGGCTGCGACAGCAATTATCAAATGTGCCTGGACTGGTCGATCTCCAAGTCGAAAAGCAGGTGCGCATCCCGCAGCTCGAAATTCGCGTGGACTATAAGCGCGCGGGGCTTTACGGCGTGCAGCCTGCTGCCGTGGTGGACCAAATCAGCCGCCTTTCCAATGGCCGCGTCATTTCTCGCGTGGTGGACGGTTATCGCCGTTTCGATGTCACCATGCGCCTGCCTGACCGCCTTCGCACCACCCAAAGGCTGGGCGACCTTCTGATCGAAACGCCCGTCGGTTGGATACCAGCGCGCCAAGTCGCGGAAATCCGCGAAACAGAAGGTCCCAATCAAATTCTTCGCGAGAACGGTCGCCGCCGTTTGGTCGTACTGGCCAACACGGACGGCCGCACTGATATGGCCAAAGTAGTTCGGAACATCCGCGATGAGCTTAGCAAGGCTAAACTGCCCGAAGGCTCCTTCACTCAACTCGAAGGCACCTTCCAAGCGCAGGAAGAAGCCGCACGCATGATCGGGC
>JAPLPA010000219.1:0-393 GCA_026400415.1 Afipia sp.
GTGTGCCGCGGGAGATCCAGGTCAATCCGCTTGTTCAGGAAGCCTATCTGGGATCGGTGGAGCAGGCGCCTGCTTGAACTTCTGAGCGACCCTATGCTGGAGCTGCAAGCGGTGGAAGCAGGCTACGGCGGCATCGTGGCGCTTCGCGGAATCGACCTGTGCGTTCGTAGGGGAACCATCACTTGCCTGGTCGGCCCAAATGGCGCGGGAAAGACCACAACGATGGCGTCGATCATGGGTCTAGTGCGTCCCCGCAAGGGAAGCGTCCGCTTCAAGGGGCAAGAAGTGAGCCGTCAGGAAACCAGCAGGATCGTCCGCCATGGAATGACGCTCGTCCCGGAGAACCGGCTCGTGTTCCCTGACATGCGCGTCGACGAGAATCTCGAATGCGGC
>JAPLPA010000219.1:413-4779 GCA_026400415.1 Afipia sp.
TAAATCAGACATTGAGGGCACCCTCGACCGGTTTCCGTCACTACGCAACAGGCGCGCGCAGTTCGCGGGCTCCCTTTCCGGCGGTGAGCAGCAAATGCTGGCCATAGGCCGGGCCTTGATGTCGCGGCCTGAACTTCTTCTGATGGATGAGCCCTCTCTCGGTTTGGCGCCAAAGATTGTTGCCGAGATATTCCGCATCGTGACGCAGCTAAAGCAGGAAGGGCTGACCATCTTCCTCGTCGAACAGAACGTTTCGGCCGCCCTAACGGTGGCTGATTATTTCTACGTCATGGAACGTGGCTCGGTGATTTTTGCGGGGACGCCGGACGAACTCAAGCAGAACGACGTGATTGCGAATACTTATCTCGGGCTTCATTGATTGAAACGGAAGGCAGACAATGGAGAGCTTCGTCCAGACGTCAATTGACGGTCTGCTCGCCGGCGCAGCTTACGGACTCGCGGGCCTCGGTTTTGGATTCGTCTACCTTATCGTGCGCAGGATCGATCTTGCTTACGGTGCATGCCTGATGGCTTCACTTTATGTGGTCGTGGCTGCGAGCGCGGGTCATCAATTGTCCTTGGCCGCGTGTCTCCTTATTGCTCTGCCGGTTGCTGCTGCCATTCTAGCCTATACGCAATGGATGTGTTTTCCGCTCACCCGGACTCAGGTCTCGTTGTCGGCTATTGCAGCGTCGTTTGCTTTGTGGATGCAGATCGAAGAGGCGGTTACGCTGACGATGCCGCTGCATCACTATAATTTTCCGATTGATCTGACGACGCGGGATGTCTGGCTGGGTGGCATTGCGATTCGCCGCGACCTGCTAGCTGTCGCAGCGCTGGCGGTGTTTTCTTTTGTCGTACTTTCGATTTTTCTCAATCGGACACGTGATGGTCTGGCTCTGCGAGCTGTCGCGCAAAGTGGAGATGCTGCGGCGCTATGCGGAATCTCACGTGCGCGAATGTGGACGGTGACGTGGCTCATCTCGGCTATTCTCGGCGCCATAGCTGCCGTCTCGATCGCCGCGATCGACCGCGCGGTGACGCCGATGATGGGTTTGTCGCTGACGTTGAAATCCCTGATCGTCATCGCTATCGGCGGCACGGCGACACTTCGTGGGCCGCTGATCGGGGGCTTCGTTCTTGGCTTGTTCGAGGCGCACGCGCAGGCGGCCTTCGGGTCACAGGTTAGGGAATTCGCTATCTATCTTCTGCTGTTTTTTTGGCTGGCATTGCGGCCCTCTTTATCCCTAGCGAGATTTTCGTTGTTGCCTGCTGGGCGCGAGGGGCGCGTATGAGCGACTACGTTCTCACTCTTATTGGAAACGCCGCGCTGCTATCGATGTTGGCCGTATCGGTCTATCTTGTACTTCTGGCCGGAGAACTGTCGTTTGGCCATCAGGGTTTTTTTGGTGTCGGTGCTTACTGTGCGGCGCTTGCGACCGCTGGCTACGATTTGCATCCTTTGCTAGGTATCGGCGCGGCGATCATTGCAGGTGCTTTCGCAGGCGTCGTTCTTGCCGTTCTCACGATCCCTTTGAAGGGGCTGACGTTCCTGCTTTCAACACTGGCCTTCGGCGAGATGGTCCGCACTGGCCTCGGACTTTGGTACTTTGATCCCGATGGTGCAGGCCCCAAATCCGGTCCGACCGGTGTCGAGGGCTATTCAGATTTGCGTTTCATATTTGATAGCGGTCTCGGTTTGGAAGGCGCGACGCTTTTTGTCGTCCTCGCTCTCGCGCTTGTAATGATCGGCACCATGCTGATGGAGCGGACGCATTGGGGAGTGCGCGTGCGTGCCATCGGCCAGGATCAGGCCCTAGCCGAGGCATTGGGGCTTCGCGTTATTATCATCAAGATCATCGTGATCACATTGAGCGCTGCGCTTGCCGGCTTTGTTGGCGCGATGTTCGCTTTCTTCGCAACCTACATCGAGCCGGCAAACTTCAGTGTAATGCTTGGAATTCACACGCTTGCCTATGCGCTGATCGGTGGAGTCGGCCATGTCGCAGCGGTCTTCATCGGCGTCGGCCTCGACCTGATCGTTTTGCAGGCTGTGCGAGGTTTGGCCGAATACCGAATGATCATATTCGGCGGCTGCATCGCGCTCCTTCTCCGCTATAGGCCGGGAGGGGTTCTCGATATTCCGACTGTGCTTGCAATCAAAAAACGTTTGAGAGGTACGTTGTAATGCGGAGATTCATCATCGTCATGGGAGTGCTGAGTGTGTTCGGCTCCGCGAAAGCCGAGTGCGGAGCGGTCAACTCTGAGCCAATCGATGCAGTGCTGACCTGCGCTCCGTTGTCAAAGACGCTCGTCTACAAATGCGATGTGCGCGTGATCCATGCCAAAACGGGGTTTCCTCTTTGTGTTCATGGCGGGACAATACAATTCGACATGCCGTCGATGCCGATGGCGCATCACGTGCCGAAGATCGATCTCCGGACGGACACAAATGGTGAAATGAAGGACGTCGAAGTCCGGCTCGAAATGTACGGCGAGTGGCGGGCTCTGGTCAGCGCCAGCGGCAGCACTGTTGCGAAGCGAATAGACTTTCAATCTAGAAGCGCTACTCCACGGTAAATCTGCGCATGCATAAACGAGAGCTATGCTGAAGATCAAGACAAGCAATTATATTTATAATTCGTCGCGAATTATGATGGGTCAATCAAATCGCCGCGGAAGATTGTCCAACAACGGCGATCGGGTTCTATCTTGGACGGCAAGCGGCAAGCTGGGAAGGAGACAACATGCCAATTATTACGTGTGATATCCGTGAGGGGCGAACGCGGGAGCAAAAAAGCAAACTCGCAATTGGACTTACGAATGCGGTCGTAGAGGCGACTGGCGTAAGCATCGATCATATTTTTCTCGTGATCCGAGAAATGCCCGGTTTCAATTTCGTCGATGCGGGCGAACACGTACCAGATTATGTCCCGGGTCCAAACGGTTTGGATCTCGCTGCCGCAGAGCAGCTTCGTGCCCGTGCAAACGCAAAAAACTAAATCCAATCTAACCAGGAGAAATTATCATGCCTTATATCCAGTGTGATTTGGAAGAAGGTCTCAGCAACGACGCAAAGGAAGCGTTGATAACAAAAATGATCGAAGTGACTCATGGCGCCATCGGATCTGCAATGGCTCACATTAATGTGGTTCTGCGCGAGCATCCCAAGAGCAATCTTGGTGAGGTTGGCAAGGCAGGTCGCGGACTTATTTCCAGCCGCTAGGGTGGCTCGCGAGTTGGGTTAAACCCTTCGAGTCTGAGATGAAACGAGTCAATTTTGATGAAAGGATCAAGATATGCCCACGTATGTTTGTTCAACGGCGGCGGGACGGTTTAGTCCAGCGCAGCGAGCAGCGATCGCAGAATCTATAACTGCTATTCATGCCGAGGAAGGGCGTGCGCCCCGATACTTTGTGCAAGTGTTGTTTAACGAGGTGCAGCCAAAAGGTCACTTTATCGGCGGGACACTGGCACCAGAAGGCCTTGTGTGGGTGCGCGCTGATATAAGAAGCGGTCGCACTGACGGACAGAAGAAGGCGATCATGGAGCGTATTGCCAACGATATCAGTGCAGTTGCCAAAGTCGAAAGGGAAAATGTTTGGGTCTACATCTCAGACATCCCTGCGACAGGTGTCCTGGAATTCGGACATGTTCTGCCGCCCCCCGGACAAGAAGAGGGATGGTTTGCTAGCATGCCAAAAGCATTGAAGGAGCGCCTGCAAACGCTTTCTTGAGATACGCTTTTTCGGTGATAAAAGCCCTCGCGCTTTGCGAGGGCTTTGCGTTATCAGAGTACGCGCGAGCCTGTGCCTATTGTAAATCAAATCCGTCTAGTCACGGAGAGGAGACTTACCGATGAAGCTTTACGATTTGAAAGCTGGTATGAACCCGCGCCGCGTTCGAATCTTTCTGGCGGAGAAGGGACTGACAATTCCACGCGTCGAGGTCGATATGCCCGGCGGCGAGAACCAGCGTGCGCCGTATCTTGCGTGCGCCGTATCTTGCCATAAACCCGATGGGTACCATGCCGGTATTGGAGTTGGACGACGGAACGTATCTCGCAGAGTCGATCGCAATCTGCCGATACATCGAGGAATTGCATCCCAACCCGCCGCTTTTTGGCACGACTGCTTTGGAGCGAGCCCAGGTTGAAATGTGGAATCGCCGCATGGAACTTGAGATCATGCGGCCTGTCGTAGAAACGTTTGGACACCTCTCTTCATTCTGGGTCGGCAAGAGAGACCAGGTTGCCGATTACGGCAAGCTTGCCCAGAAAACGGCGATCGACCGAATGTCTTGGCTCGATAGCGAACTGGCCAATCGACCGTTTATCGCGGGCGACCGCTACACCGTCGCCGATATC
>JAPLPA010000363.1:0-11761 GCA_026400415.1 Afipia sp.
GAGAGAAAGGATCAAACGAAAAACAATCCAACATCGACGCTTGCTACACCAAAACAAAGCCGCATAAAATAAAACCAGATGAGCACGTACATCCTGTAGTTCATACCGCCATCTGTCTCAATTTATCTGACGACGGACAAGTTTGTCGAGTTTTCTGCGACAACGCGATTGTCCGGAATCGACATCGGCAATCGGCATCTTCGTAAGGGTGCAATCGATGCAGTGCTGCGTTTTTCGCGCGAAGGCGGCCGTCGCGACCAACCGGAACCGCCAGCCTTCCGCGCCGCCTACGAACGAATTGCGCGGTCCGGCGGCACACCGCTTGGTCTTGCCGAAGGCGGCCGCCTGCTTGGTGTCATTCATCTCAAAGACGTGGTGAAGCCCGATATAAAGGAGCGCTTCGCAGAACCAGAAGCCGGCGTCGACGACTTTATCGCCGAGGCGACACCTGAGGACAAACTTCGATACATCCGCGAAGAACAATCTAAGGGTAGGCTCATTGCCATGTGTGGAGACGGCACCAACGATGCGCCGGCTCTTGCTCAAGCCGACGTCGGCGTCGCCATGCAGACAGGTACGCAGGCCGCGCGCGAAGCTGGCAATATGGTTGATCTCGATTCCAATCCGACCAAACTGATTGAAGTGGTCGGCATCGGAAAACAACTACTGATGACACGTGGATCATTGACGACGTTTTCCATAGCAAACGACGTTGCCAAATATTTTGCGATCATCCCTGCGCTATTCCTCGCTACCTATCCCGAACTGAGCGCGATCAACATCATGCAACTTCTATCGGCGGTAATCTTCAACGCACTAATCATCGTTGCGTTGATTCCGCTGGCGCTAAAGGGCGTATCCTATCGCCCGGTCGGTGCTGCGGCGCTGCTTCGGAGAAACCTCGTCGTTTACGGTCTCGGCGGACTCTTAGTTCCCTTCATCGGAATCAAGATTGTCGATCTCGTCGTTAACGCATTGCATCTAGCTTAAAGGGCATTCCATGATGTCAAACCTTCGCCCCGCTCTCGTACTCCTTAGCCTCTTTGTCGCGCTGACAGGCCTCGCTTATCCCCTTTCAGTTACCGGCATCGCGCAAATTGCTATGCCACGAACTGCGAATGGCAGCCTTGTCGAAAGAAACGGCAAAGTCATTGGCTCTGAACTGATCGGCCAGAACTTCGCTGACGCGAAATTCTTCCATGCAAGACCATCCGCCACCAGCGCAGCGGATCCGGCCGATTCAAACAAGACGATTGATGCGCCCTATAACGCAAGCAACTCCAGCGGCTCGAATCTCGGGCCGACTGCGCAAAAGCTTGTTGATCGCGTAAAAGGCGATATCGACAGTCTGCGGGCTGATGGTGTTCAAGGCTCAGTGCCCGCGGACGGGGTCACGACATCCGCCAGCGGTCTTGACCCGCATATCTCACCTGAAAATGCACTTAGTCAGGTGTCGCGAGTTGCAAAGGCTCGTGGTATGGAAAAGCAAAAAATCCAAAAACTAGTATTGGAAAGCATTGAAGGCCGCTCATTGGGTGTTTTCGGGGAGCCTCGCGTGAATGTTCTCGCGCTGAACCTCGCGCTCGAGGCCAAAGAGCCTTAAGCTTCACACGACAGGAGCACTATGGCTGCACCAAGCTCAAGGGCATCGCCCGACGCGTTATTGGCCTTCGCCAACAGGGAATCGCGAGGCCGCCTCAAGATTTTCCTTGGCGCGGCCCCCGGCGTAGGAAAGACCTACGCCATGCTCACGGCTGCACGCAACGCACGAGATGAAGGCCGTGACGTAGTCGCCGGATTAATTGAGACACATGGCCGTCGCGAAACCGAAGCACTCGTCACGGGTTTCGAAATCCTTTCACGCAAACCGATTGTCTATCGCAATCAGGTACTCAAGGAATTCGACCTCGACGCGGCTTTGGCGCGACGGCCGGACTTGTTGCTGGTGGACGAATATGCGCACACAAATGTCCCGGGAAGCCGACACCCGAAACGGTGGCAAGACATCGAGGAATTGCTCGACAAAGGCATCGACGTCTGGACGACGCTAAACATCCAACATCTTGAAGGTCTGAACGACGTTATTCAAAAAATCACGAAAGTCAGAGTTCGGGAAACCGTTCCCGACACCGCGTTCGACAAAGCCGACGAACTGATCCTTGTCGATTTCCCGCCTGATGAATTGCTCAAGCGCCTCGCAGAAGGCAAAATTTACGTCCAGGATACCGCCGTACGCGCCGTCGATAGTTTCTTCAAGCCACAAAATCTTGCTGCTTTAAGGGAACTGGCTCTGCGACGCGCCGCCGAACGCATCGATGCCGACCTTGTATCGCGCATGCAGGCACAGGCTATCGAAGGCCCATGGGCCGCTGGCGAACGTATTGTCGGCTGCATCGGAGCGGAGGCTGGTGCTGAAACGATCGTTCGGACCGCAAAACGTCTCGCCGATCTGATGGACGCACCTTGGATCGCCGTGACGGTGGAGCGTCCGGGTCAGCAACTTAGCAAAGAAGCGCGTGATTATGTCGACAAAGCACTCCGACTTGCCGAGACGCTCGGCGGCGAAACCATAACGCTGGTCGGGAATGATCTTCCCGCAGAGATTTTGCGCTATTGCCGATTTGAGAATGTCACTCAGATCGTAGTCGGCCGCGCACGGCCGAGATTTTTCGCTGGATTGTTTCAACCGTCATTGCAGGCCGAAATCGTACGCCAAGCAGAGGACATCGCAGTTCACATCGTGACCGGCGGGACTATTCCTTTGTCGAAACCCCGAACAATGCCACCGCAGTATAAAAGCGGATTCGGTCTGATTCCATACGCATGGTCGACCGCAGGCGTTGCTGTCGCCGTCGCAGTCGGTCGCGTCTTAGATTCGATCACGCCACTACCAAATCTGTCGATGATTTTTCTGGTTGCGGTGTTGCTGCCAGCCGTAACGTTTGGCATATGGCCCGCGATTTATGCGTCGCTTCTATCGTTTCTCGCCTACAATTTCTTTTTCATTGAGCCGCTCTACAAATTCACCATTGCCGAGCCATATGAATTGCTCGCGCTTGTCATTTTTTTCGCTGTTGCCGTTACCACCTCGGCGCTCGCGGGCCGCGTAAAGATTCAAGCTAGAAATGCGGCAGATCGGGTCCGTGCAACACGGCGCCTTTTCGAGTTCACGCGACGACTCTCGGGTCTGGCGAGCGTGGAAGCTATCGCGGAAGGGGCGGTGAGCGAATTTCACCGCAGCATCGGAAGGCCTGCTATTATTCTTTTGGGTCATGAGAATGAACTAAAGGTCGTCGCGGCTTGGCCGCCGGAAGACGAACTAGATACGGCATCTCTATCCGCTGCACGCTGGGCTTTTGAACATAACGAACCTGCCGGGAATACTACATCGACGTTACCACTCGTTTTATGGTTTTTTATTCCCATGACGGCGCAGCAACGAACCCTCGGTGTTGTTGGCGTTTCCTTAGAAAGTCAGCGGGCGCTAGACTCTGAAACACGGGTGTTGTTCGACACCTTGGCTGAACAGGCAACCGCAGCAATCGAGCGCGCCATTTTATCGCAGGATATGATCATGGCACAGTCGGCGATCGAAGCGGAACGCGTGCGTAACACTGTGCTCGCTTCGATTTCACATGATTTCCGCACGCCTCTCGCTTCCATCCTGGGTTCAGCAACAAGCCTGCTGGAGTACGGCGATAAGTTCGACACAAGCGCCCGAACCGGGCTGCTCAGCGACATCAAGCAGGAAGTTGAGCGGCTCGACGGTATGGTCAGAGATCTTCTCGCGATGACACGAATTGAGGCAGGCGCGCTCGAACTGCGAAAGGATTGGCTTGATCTGCGTGAGGTCGCCGATCGTGTGGTCAACTCAGCACGCCGACACGGGGCGCGCCAAGAGTTCGCAGTTGATATGCCGCCGGATCTGCCGCTCGTGAGTGCAGACGCGCTACTTGTCGAGCAAGCTTTAGGTAACGTCATTGGCAATGCGGTCGAACATACGCCATCCGATACTTTGATCGCGGTCAGCGCAACTGTGTCACCATCGTCCGTCTCAATCGCTATTCAAGACAACGGCCCCGGTATTTCGCCGGAGATTTTACCTCGTGCGTTCGAGAAGTTTGTGAGTGTCAAACGGTCTTCAGAGGAAAGCAGCAACAGGGGTGAAGGGACAGGCCTTGGCCTTGCAATTGCAAAAGGCATTATGAAAGCGCATGGCGGCGACGTGATGGCCAAAAGCCCAACAAGTTCCGGGCTAGGCACCCGTATCGAATTGGCATTTCCCCGCGAGAAGGCCGCGCCATGACCGCAAAAACGCGCGTGCTGCGATCCTTAAATTTTTGCGGCCGGCACTTGAGGCCAACAGCTACGAAATTGATGTCGCCGGCACAGTGGCCGAAGCTACGCGGCGGATTGCAGCAAACGTGCCCGATATTGTGGTGCTGGATCTCGGTCTGCCCGATGGAGACGGAAAGGACGTAATAAGAAACGTACGTGAATGGTCTGATGTCCCAATCGTGGTGTTGTCGGCACGCGATCGGGAAATAGAGAAAATCGAAGCGCTAGACCTTGGGGCCGATGATTATGTCAACAAGCCATTCAGTGTCGGCGAGTTACTGGCACGAATGCGGACCGCGACACGGCATAGAATGAAACGGAACGACGAAAATCCAGTGCTCTCCGTTGCCGATATCGAAATTGACAGCATCAGGCATCGCATCATGCGCGGTACAGTCGAGATCAAACTTACGCCGAAAGAATTTGAGCTACTTTCCTTCCTCGCGCGGCACGCGGGAAAGGTGTTGACCCATCGTCAGATTCTCACCGCGGTATGGGGCCCAGCTCACACGATGGACACTCAATATTTGCGGGTCTACGTCGGGCAGCTGCGGCAGAAAATTGAGGCGAAACCGGACGATCCACACATCATCATGACCGAGCCCGGTGTCGGCTACCGGATCATTGAACACTGACCAACTTCAGGCTCTGTGGGCGCTTTGTTTTACCCATAATGAGCAGCTCTTTCTCACTCTTTCCTGTTCAACTTCGCAAACCAGGCGCCTCGTGGCCTGAGCGGGCCACATACTCCGTGTAGCCGCCACCATATTGATGTGTGCCCTCGGGCGTCAATTCCAGTACTCGATTGGAAAGGGCTGCAAGGAAGTGTCGATCGTGGGAGACAAACAGCATCGTCCCTTCATATTCCGAAAGAGCCGCAATAAGCATTTCTTTCGTCGCTATATCCAAGTGGTTGGTCGGCTCATCCAGCACGAGGAAGTTTGGAGGATCGTAGAGCATCTTGGCCATGACAAGCCGCGCCTTCTCGCCACCTGACAGCACCCGGCATTTTTTTTCGACATCGTCTCCTGAAAAACCAAAGCAACCCGCCAGCGAACGGAGTGAGCCTTGTCCTGCCTGCGGGAACGAGTCTTCAAGCGACTGAAATACCGTTCGCTCACCGTCCAGCAAATCCATCGCGTGCTGCGCAAAGTATCCCATCTTTACGCTACCGCCGAGTGCGACGGTGCCATTGTCAGGTTCGGTAGATCCCGCAATCAATTTCAGCAACGTGGATTTACCTGCACCGTTGATTCCCATAACGCACCAGCGCTCTTTGCGGCGTACCGAGAAATCCAAGCCTTCGTATATACTGCGATTGCCATAACCTTTGTGCACGTTCTTCAAGCTTACCACATCCTCACCGGAACGCGGTGCGGGGAGAAAATCGAAGTTCACCATCTGCCGACGCCTTGGAGGTTCGACCCGTTCGATCTTGTCCAGTTTCTTTACCCGGCTTTGAACTTGCGCCGCATGCGATGCACGAGCCTTGAATCGCTCGATGAATTTTATTTCCTTGGCTAGCATCGCTTGCTGACGCTCGAACTGCGCTTGCTGCTGCTTCTCGCTCAACGCTCGCTGCTGTTCATAGAATTCGTAATTTCCAGAATAGGTCGTCAACGAACCGCCGTCGATCTCAACGACCTTATTAATAACGCGGTTCATAAACTCCCGATCATGCGATGTCATGAGGAGTGCACCCTCGTAACCTTTCAGGAATCCTTCCAACCAAATCAGACTTTCAAGATCCAGATGGTTACTCGGCTCGTCCAGCAGCATGACATCGGGGCGCATCAGAAGGATGCGCGCAAGCGCCACGCGCATCTTCCACCCGCCGGATAATGCTCCAACGTCGCCGTCCATCATCTCCTGACTGAAACTAAGCCCAGCGAGAACCTCACGGGCTTTACCTTCCAGCTCATAACCACCCAGTTCTTCGAAACGAGCCTGCACTTCGCCGTAACGTTGGATAATGCTTTCCATCTCGTTTGCTTGGCCCGGATCAGCCATCGCAACTTCGAGCTCTTTCAACTCGGCAGCGACGGAACTTACAGGCCCGGCGCCGTCCATCACTTCAGAAGCTGCACTTCGTCCCGACATCTCTCCAACATCCTGACTGAAGTAACCAATGGTGACGCCACGATCGACTTGCACCTGACCTTCGTCAGGCAACTCCTCTGCCGTCATCATCCGGAACAGAGTGGTTTTGCCAGAACCATTCGGGCCGACCAGACCGATCTTTTCGCCGCGCTGAAGTGCAGCGGAGGCTTCGATGAATAGAAGCTGATGACCGTTTTGCTTGCTGATGTTGTCGAGACGAATCATGTTTTGCGCTAGCCTGAAAAGAGTTGCGCACGTACTTATTGAATTTTAAGAGATTAAGGAAGCTTTTCGACTCGTGAAACAGCCATTTCATGACTGTCGCTACGTAAATTCCGAGCGGCATTTCTCGCCGGAATGGAGCAACACAAAGCCTTTACGGAAGGATTTAAGAGAGCGTCGTTGAATAGACCGTGCCTAATCCAATCCCGATCGTAACAATTCCGACCGCGCCTTGCAGGCCGCGATTGGCCCAAGTGAGCCAGCGCGCCGACGCTGCAAGCGGGATTGCAATTACTGACGATAATGCGGCCATGCCAATCATCGACCCGACGCCGAACAGCAGCACGTAAATTATTCCGTAGACTGGATTGGCGACCTGCGACACCGCGAGCACAAGTAATGCAGCGGAGCCAGCCATGCCGTGCATCAACCCGACGATCAGCGAACGCCAGCGAAACCCATGGTCATGCATGTGAGCGATACACTCATGCGATTCGGCGTCGTTGGAATGGCTGTGCAGATGAATATGCTGCGATCCGTCTCTGTGGCGATGTTGATGAAAATGCACCCGATCGCGCCACAACCGCCACAGGACATGAATACCGAGACCGACCAGCATTACTCCGACCGCAGTTTCAAGCGGGCGGGCAACGTGCTCGGGGATAGCATGGCCG
Source organism: Afipia sp. (assembly GCA_026400415.1). Taxonomy (GTDB): domain Bacteria; phylum Pseudomonadota; class Alphaproteobacteria; order Rhizobiales; family Xanthobacteraceae; genus Afipia. The sequence continues at coordinate 7,335 of JAPLPA010000363.1, forward strand.
AGCATGACAGCGGCGCCAGCGAAAAAAGATAACGTCAGCGTGTGTCCAAGCCCCCACGTCAAACCGTGCTTAACGATGTCCGAGATATTGCTTCTACGCGCAGCCAAACTCGATACCGCAGCGATATGGTCAGCCTCCAGCGCGTGCTGCATGCCTAGCAGAAATCCGATTCCTAGAATTCCAAACATTCCCGGCAGGCTTTCTGTAAGCAGTCTAGTTTACTTTGAACCAAAACGTTGCGCTACCTGGCGCAGACGGAGCATTCCGAGCTGACGCGCGACCTGAAAAGTGCCTGTCCTACTTCCGCCCACAGAATGCGGCCTATTAATGCTTCATCGACCGGGGCCGGCGCAATCCACTAACTTTTGAATAAGCCAGATCCGCTCGACCCGGCCGTCGAAAGACGAGCAACAATCGCTATTTCCAAGAAAGCGTTAAGACTTGTTTGAGAACATAGACGACCCCAACCACCATCTGGCTTCCTGAAATGGACGATTCAATTCAAATTCGTTGCACTCGTTGCAAGTCGAACTTCAGGGACAAGGCTCGGCGATTACAGTGTGGCTATTCTCGACAATGCCCTAGTTGCGAAGGTGTGCTCTTCTTCAACGAGGACTCATTTGATAAAAATATTCGGAAGGCCCTTCTCAGCGCAAAAACATTGAGAAAAAAACTTCGCGAGAATGACGAGGCGCGGTCTAAAAAGGCAGTCCCTTTCAGCTTTGGACGTTCTTAATTGCCAAAAAATACTCTACCGTCAAGACGAGCCCAAATCGCTCTTCCGAGCGGACTTCGCATCAACAATGTTCGGCGATTACAATTCTACCGACGCACTGTATGCGCCGCCGACCATACCTTCTCGGACGTCAATGGCATGTCGATATGTTCGACATTGAACTCTTTCAGAGCATCAACGACAGCATTGACCAATGCCGGCGACGAACCGGTCGCGCCTGCTTCACCACAACCTTTGGCACCCAAAGGGTTCGTGTCTGTCGGCTCGCCTTCGATATGGTCCACGTTAATAGGCGAAAGATCAGCAGCGCGTGGCAGGCAATAGTCCATAAATGATGCCGTAACGAGCTGGCCCTGATCGTCATAACAAGTGTGTTCAGTAAGGGCCTGCCCTATTCCTTGAACGACACCGCCGACGACCTGACCGCGCACGACCATCGGATTGATGATGCGGCCGAAATCGTTCACAACTGAATAGTTGATGAGACGCACAACGCCGGTATCAATCTCCACTTCGACTTCGCATACGTGGCAACCGTAAGGATAGTTGAAACCCTCGCGCTCATATCGGGCAGTCTCATCCAGACCCGGTTCAAAGCCTGGCGCAAATTTCGCCGCGTTGAACGAAGCTGTGACGACGTCCGCAAACGACACTTCGCTGTTTGTCCCGGCGACGAAATATTTTCCAGGCTGAAAATCAATATCGCGTTCATCCGCCTCAAGCAGGTGCGCCGCAATGTTTTTCCCTTTTTCGATAATCTGCCGCGCCGCCAAAAGAATCGCAGTTCCACCAAGATGAAGCGAACGCGATCCGCCATGACCGCCACCGTCCGGCGTCGCGTCGGTATCCGCCTGCCGAAAATCGATCAAGTCAGGCGCAATTCCAAATTGTGATGCAGCAAGTTGCGGGAAGGTCGTTTCGTGTCCTTGTCCATTTGATTGCGTTCCAACGGCAAGAAGCGCGCGGCCATCTGGAGAAAATACTATTCGCGCAGCATCCGTCGGTGGGCCAAGCGTCGCTTCCAGATAGTATGCAATCCCGATTCCGCGTCGAGTCCCCTGCTTTTTAGCCAGTTTTGCGCGAACCGGAAACCCGTCGTAATCGGCGATTTCCAGTACCTTTTGGAGCACGCCGGCAAAATCGCCTGAATCAATTTCGCGTCCCAGTACCGTCGTATAGGGAATTTGCGTGCGCTTGATCAGATTTTTCTGACGCAGCTTCACCGGCGACATTTTCAATCTACGTGCCGCAACATCAATGATGCGTTCAAGCAAATAGGTTGCTTCCGGGCGACCCGCACCGCGATAGGCATCCACCGGCACCGTGTTTGTGAATACACCCCTCACATTCATGGAAATGGCCGGAATTGTGTATGCCCCGCCAAGAACCGCCGCCGTCGGCAACGTTGGAATAAGCGCGCCGTTCGTCGATATATAGGCACCAAGATTGGCAATGGTATCGACGACAAGACTTACGAAACGGCCGGAACTATCAAGACCGAGCTGAACTTTCGAATACAGATCGCGCGCGTGAGCATCGGATACAAACGAACCGGTTCGGTCATTGATCCACTTTATCGGACGACGAATCTTCTCACATGCAAAAAGCATCATTGCATGCTCCTGCTGAATTTGATTCTTTCCGCCGAAGCCACCACCGACGTCGCTTGCCACACAGCGCAACCGTTCTTTTGGCCATCCAAAAAGATCGCAGAGCAATCCCTGATATCCGAACGGATTTTGAATTGAACCTGAAAGTGTCATCCGAGATGATTTTGCATCATAACGAACGACAACGCCGCGCGGCTCCATTGAATTTGGAACCAAACGATTGTTGACCAGGTCCAGCTCGAACACATGAGCGGCTTCTCTCAGAGCACGCGCGGCCTTGTCCGCCTCTCCCACTGACCAACTAAAAGCGATGTTCCCCGGTGCTTCGTTCGGCCAGATGACCGGAGCGCTCGGCTCGACCGCGTTCCTTACTTCAGCGACCGCGCCGAGCGGCTCATATTCAACTACTATCAATTCGAGCGCGTCTTCGGCCTGACGCACTGAATCCGCGACGATCACAGCCACGCACTCTCCGACGTAGCGCACGCGATCGGTCGCAAGTCCAGGCCGCGACGGGTTGGCGATCTGTGAGCCGTCCGAATTCTTAATCGATGGTCTAACAGGTAAACTGCCTAAGCCCGCCTTCTGCCAGTCATCCCCGGTGTAGATCGCGATAACGCCCGCTGCGGCACGCGCACTAGCAATATCTATTGCGCGAATTTCCGCGTGAGCGTGCTGCGATCGAAGGAAAACGGCATGAAGCATTCCCGGCTCGATGTCGTCATCAGCGTAATTTCCCTTGCCGGTCAGAAATCTCTTATCTTCGACGCGGCGGCGCGATTGGCCGATACCAAATTTCGCGAGCGGGCTCGCCTTGTCACCGACTTCAATTGATAACGGCTTGTGGCTGGACTTCATTATGTTTCCTTTAAACAGCCTACCCGTCTGAATCTCAGCTGGAAAAAGCCTTCGGTCAATTGGCGGCCGCGCCGGACCTAGTAGCCCAACTGCTGCAGAGAAAATCGGCAACTTGTGCGGGAGTATCTGCGACCCGAACGCCGGCTTTTTCCAAAGCGACGCGCTTGGTGACGTAGCCGCCCTTGCCACCCGTTACGATGGCGCCCGCGTGGCCCATCTTTTTATCAGGCGGAGATGATCGTCCAGCAATAAAAGATGCGATCGGCTTCTTCATACCACGCGCATACTCCGCCGCTTCTTCTTCCATGCCGCCGCCGATTTCCCTAACGAGCACCACCGATTTTGTTCGTTCGTCCTTATCGAGCGCAATCAACGCATCGCGCGTCGTTGTGCCGATGATCGGGTCGCCGCCAATGCCGATGAATGCCGATTGCCCCAGCTTCGCGCGGGTCAGATTGAGACACATCAAGGTTCCAAGACTGCCGCTGCGGGAGATCACACCGACTTCACCCGGCATGAAGACATTTGAGTTGTGCCCCGGCATAATTCCAATGAAACCTTCGCCGGGCGTAACGATGCCGGCAGTGTTAGGGCCGACGATTCGGCTGCTCGATGTTTTTTGGCGGGCGAACACCTCAAGCACGTCGTGGCTTGGAATGTGCTCCGTCAACGTAACGATTGTACCAATGCCCGCGTCGATCGCGTCAATGATCGCGTCTTTTGCCATTGCGGGCGGAATGAAAATGACCGAAAAATCAATCGGCCCCACCTTTGCGGCCTCTACGGCGCTTTTAAAGATAGGCAAACCGAGATGGCTTTCACCAGCGCGTTTCGGATTTACGCCGCCGATAATATTGGTTCCCATTTCCAGCATGCGTTCGGACCAGAACGAGCCTTGCTTGCCAGTAATGCCCTGCACGAGAACGTTCTGACCGCGGCGATAGATCATTGCGCTGCCTCGACTGCCGCTTTCACAGCATCTTCCATGAAATCGTAAGGCTCAATGCCAAGTTCGTCGCGCACGAGCTTGACCGCTTCATCCTCTCCGGTGCCATGTATAGAGAAGAATACTGGGATTTTCGGTTTCAGTTTCTGCCACGCCTTCACCACACCGTCGGCCATGACGTCGGTACGTGCAAAAGCACCGCAGAAATTGATGACAAGACTTTTCACGCCGGGATTTGCGAGAACGAGTCCGAGAGCCACTTCCGACTTCGTGTAGG
>JAPLPA010000363.1:11782-14392 GCA_026400415.1 Afipia sp.
CGACTTCGTGTAGGCCTCGCCGCCGATTTCTAGAAAATTTGCCGGCTTGCCTCCGAAATGTTCGATCACATCCATCGTCGTCATGGTCAGCCCAGCACCGTTTGCGAGCACGCCCACATTTCCATCGAGTTGAATGAATTTAAGGCCGTTGGCCGCACCCTGCTCTTCGAGTGGTGTCATTTTTGCAGGTGTCGCAGCTTTTTCCAGCTCCGGCTGGCGTACCGCCGATGCATCGTCGAGAACAAATTTGCAATCAAGCGCAACAACGCGTCCGTCCTTCAAAAGCGCCAATGGATTGATCTCCACAAGCTCGGCATCCGTTTTTGAAAAAATGTTGTATAAAGTCGCGAGAATACCAGCCACTTCGCCAGACGATCGGCCCAGATCTAGACCATTCAGCATTTTCTTTGCGTCAGCTTGGTTGAAGCCCTGGTGAGTATTTACAACGACTTTTCGAATTGCATCTGGATGTTTCTCGGCGACCTCTTCGATGTCCATGCCGCCTTCGGTTGAAAACAGCACAAGAGGACTTCGGCTCGCCACGTCGATGAGTACTGCCGCATAGAATTCTCGTTCGATGGGGCAGAGCTGTTCGACGAGGACGCGTCTCACCCGATAACCACCGATGTTCATACTGAGAATTTCGCTGGCGGCAGCCGATGCCTCCTCAGGTGTTTTGACAAGCTTGATACCGCCTGATTTTCCGCGCTTCCCGGTTGGAACCTGCGCCTTCACCACCGATGGCCCGATCTCGCGAACCACAGCCGCCGCCTGATCGGCGTTGTCGCAAACTCTTCCTTTTGGCGTGGGCACGCCGGCCGGAACAAGCACATGCTGTTTCGCAGCGTATTCTTCGAGATTCATGGATAAACCTATTTACCGTAACGCGACCAATGAGGGCCGAACAAAGCTTCTTCGCTCGGCCTGTCTTCTGGTATCGGCGTGACGAGATGCGTAATGTTGAGGAAATGCTTGTAATTCAGATTCTCGGAAATGCTGTTTTTCTGCCAGGACCCGCATCCCATGGTGAGCGTGAATTCCAACCCGCTGTCGAACCCGCCGCCATTGCCAAACGTGTGAGCGAAGTTGACCAACACGCGCACAACCGACAAATCCTCCGCCAACTCCCGCGCGCGCTCTATTTTTGTCGTGTGAAGACCCATTGAATGCCCGCGGCCCTGATAGTCGAGAATCTTACGGACGGTTTCCTTCGCCGCCCCGAAGTCCTTCGCGCGGTAGACTGTTAATACCAGCGCCAGTTTCTCACCCGACAACGGATAATCCCGTCCGATTCCTGTTTCCTCGACGAGGAAGTAGCGCGATTTCTCCGCTTCAGCCGGCACGCCGAACGCATCGACAAGAATCTTCATATTTTTCGCGATAAGATGACGGTTCAGCTTGCCGTTTTTCCATAGCTCAGATTGCAGTTTCTGTTTTTGAGATGCGTCGATCAGATAACCGCCCGCCCGCTTCAGAGCTTCCATTGCCTTGTCATAAACAGCATCGACGATCACGACCGCGTTTTCAGAGGAGCACGATGTCGCGTTGTCGAACGTTTTCGATTCACAAATCTTGCGGGCGGCAGAATCGAGGTCAGCGGTCTCGTCTATGATGACAGGTACATTGCCTGCGCCGACACCGATCGCGGGCGTACCACTTGAATATGCGCGACGCACATTGTCTTGTGATCCTGTCACGACGACGAAATCGACCGCTTCCATCAACGCTTGTGTCGTGTCTTTGGTCACCGGGTTTGGGAGAATCTGGATGAGATCCTTTGGCAAACCAATCTGTCCAAGGCTCTCACGCATGAAGTTGACGGCCAATTCAGTCGTCCGATAGCCGCGCGGCGACGGCGCGATGCTCACCGCGTTGCGGCCCTTGATCGCCATCATCGCCTTATTTACTGGAGTGGCGCCAGGGTTGGTTGATGGCGTGATCGCGCCCACGACTCCGAGAGGTTTCGCGAACTTCACGATGCCACGCTTTTCGTCGCGCTCGATCTCCCCGACCGATTTTGCGCGCAATAGGTCACGCAGCGTGCCGAACGTCTTGCGTTGCTTCTTGATGATCTTGTCCGGCACGTTGCCAAGGCCAGTATCCTGGACGGCAAGCTCGGCAAGCTCTCGTGCATGCTCAAGCTTGTAAAGCGACCATGCAATCGCCCGAACGGCTTCGTCCGTGCGCGCCTGATCGGCATTTGCAAATATCTCTTGGGCTGCGCGCGCACGACGCATGAGATCGGCGGCGATCTGATCGGCGTCGGATTTTGGGTTCTGCAATTCAACCACGGCACTCATTGTCTTACTCCTCGATCATTCGGTGACTGCAGGCTCCCGGCTGGCGTTGCCCGCCAGAATTAAGTCCGGGTCGTGTAACGCGCTTGAAGGCGTTGTAGGAACGGCAACAACAATACAATCACAGTAAACGCAACGATTGTTCCAGAGATCGGCCGCGTGAAGAACACTGTCCAATCGTTGTTGAAACTTATCATGGTGTTCATGAAGGAATCTTCAGAGATCGACCCAAGAATGACGCCGAGCACGAGCGGCGCGACGGGAAATTTCAAGCGCTCGAAACCGTAGCCGAGGACGCCAAACGCGATAATCA
>JAPLPA010000515.1 GCA_026400415.1 Afipia sp.
TTCCCGACGGCATGAGCGTGCAGCTGCAAAGCGAAAACGGCATGCTCGGCTTCGGCCCGTTTCCTTATGAGGGCGACGAGGACCCGGACCTCATCAACGCCGGCAAGCAGACCGTCAGCGAAATTCCGACCACCAGCTATTTCTCCTCGGCTGACAGTTTCGCGATGATCCGCGGCGGCCACATCGACATTGCACTCCTCGGCGCGATGCAGGTGGCGGAGAACGGCGATCTCGCCAACTGGATGATCCCCGGCAAAATGGTGAAGGGCATGGGCGGCGCCATGGACCTCGTGGCCGGCGTGAAAAAGGTTGTGGTCATCATGGAGCACACCGCCAAGGACGAGCCGAAGCTGCTGCACAAGTGCAACCTGCCGCTGACCGGCGCGGGCGTCGTCGACATGGTGATTACGGATCTCGCCGTTTTTACCATCGACAAGGGCGGCAACAAGGGCATGACCCTGATCGAACTTGCGCCCGGCGTCACGCTCGATGACATCAAAGCCAAGACGGAAGCTACTTTTGCAGTTGCAGGCTGAATGTTGTGATCGTCAGCCCGACGTCGCATCCATACAAGGTATACGGCGCTAACTATTTCGAGCGAGTGGAGGCCGCAATCGCATCATGACTGTGTCCAGATGCGACAGCACTACATCATCCTTCCCGTTCAACAGGAAATAACGGCCTACAACGATTCCTCGGTCCGGCTTTGAGAGTGAAGGACGCTTTTCCTGCCACCTGATTAAGAGAGAGATCATATCGCCTGCCTTAGCGGGTCTGTGAAAGCGTAGCTCGTCAAATCCTGCTGACGCAATTACCGATTTTTGAACAGGCAATGAATGTAAAAGCTTCATCTTGATAGCCAAAAGAAAAATCCCCGGAGCAGTCAAGCCTCCGTGGGACGCAGCAAAGTCCTTATCTATATGAATTGGCAACGGATCCCAATTCCGCCCGAACTCGATCATCTCCTCTTCTTTAATCTCGTAGGGACCTACACGCTGCTCGCTGCCAAGAACAATGTCTTCGAAATATATGTCTTCCATAGGTTTCTAACCTGATCTGACGTCCACCACGCTAAGTGCCCAAAGCGCCGTTAGTGGCTTACCTCAAAGTTACGCTTTAATCTTCGACGTCATGCCTCGGCCACCGTTGGAATAACAACCTCCTTGAACAGCCGGACGCTGCGCCGAAGCTGGGGCTGGTTTTCGAGATCGATAAGGAAGCCGCACATCATCAGCCCGACCCCCGTCTCCGCAAACTCGCGCATTTTACGTGTAACAGTCTCTGGGCTACCGCAAATCATGTCATCGGCGTTGCGCGCGATCGCGCCACTTGGATTCTTGATGAAATAAGCCTCGGCTTCAGACCTTGCCTGTTCATCAGTTTCGGCCACATGAACGGCCGTCCCGACCGCAGTCCGTTCCCTCGCAAGTTTAATCGTCTCGGCGTCGTGCCCGGAAACCTGAAGTGCAGCATAATAAACGGTCATCTGCTCTTTGGCAGCTGCAGCGTCCTTTATTGCGGTAAATACAGGCCAGCCCTGGGCCGCGGCCTCCGCAATCGATGCCGGATTTAGTGTTCCGCGTGACAGGATAGGACGCGGCTTGCGGAACGAGGAAGGATTGACCGCGACGTCCAGTCTTCCACTATCCGAGCCGACTGAGAACTCGAGAGGGCCGCCTGTGCCATCATAAGCCCAGATGTCCACGACCGTACGCATCGCCTGCTCGAACAGCGCATTTCGTTGCTTTAGGTCACGGCCAAAAGCAATCAAGTCAGTGTCCTTAAATCCCGACCCAAAAACCACCGGGATTTACAGTTGCGAGGATGAGCGTGGCCTGGGTCAATCGAGGTGCCAGCGCCGCCGCAAACAAAAGGGAATTCTGATAGCCCTGGTTCTCATGCAGATGGTGTTCCGTCAGGGAGATGGCACTGAACCCGCCGACATCCGCCTCTAGGGCCAGATCGGTCAAGCAGTTGATGAGCGGAAGTTCATTCCGTTTGTCTTGGATGCGGGTGCTGAGGTGCATGCAAAATTTCATGTTAGTGCCGCGTCCTTTATGGTTGAGCGGCATTCTCTACATGTCGTTGCGCGAATACGCAATTCGTCACATTCTGCGGCTGAGCGCCGCTCCCGAGGTTTGTCGCGCACTAGCGTAGAGATATTAAGTCACCACATTCTCTGTGACTTACTTTAAAATTGATCTTTTGATGCAAGTCAGCAGACTTACTCCATTTCTACGTTTTTGATGTAAGTCGCGGCGAGACAAAACCCATCACATTCGTCGTTGTGGCTCGGCGCGCTCGACCTAGACTCAATATCGAAGTGATTCGATTTGAGATATGGCAGGCAAACAAGCAAAGACGTTGTCGAACGAAAACATACACGACCTTCTCGTGTACGCCTCTTGCACCCGCCAACCGATACGAAACCGCGTGATCGTTTTGCTTTCAGTAAAAGCGGGCATGCGCGCTGGCGAAATTGCAAAGCTCTCTTGGAGTATGCTGCTAAATGCCGACGGCGCGGTGGGCGGCGTGCTCGAGTTAAGAGACGCGATCGTCAAGTACGGCACCGGTCGGCTCGTGCCAATCCATAATGAATTGCGCGACGCCCTCGTGGAATTGCGTCAATGCTCTGAAGGCCTCGGCGCTGTCGTCAAGTCTGAGCGTGGCAGTTTTATGCGGCCGGTAAGTATCGTGCGTTGGTTTGCGATCGCCTATCAGGCGGTCGGTCTGGACGGTTGTTCTTCTCATTCGGGAAGAAGGACCTTTGTAACACGAGCCGCGCGTCTCGTTCACCGTGCAGGCGGCTCATTGCGCGACGTC
>JAPLPA010000175.1 GCA_026400415.1 Afipia sp.
AAATTGATGAGCGTCGATTTGCCGGCATTGGGACGACCAAGCACGGCAACCCGGATGGGACGCTTTGCCAATTCCTCGTCGGTGAGACTGACGTCGTCGAATGCGTCATCATCCTCGTCTTCATCGGCAAACTCGTCTGCAACAACCGGCTCCGGCATCAGCACACGCAGCGCATCGTAGAGATCGCTGAGACCCTCGCCATGTTCAGCGGAAATCGGAATGGGCTCTCCTAGTCCCAGCGAATAGGATTCCATCGCGCCCGCCTCGCCGGCCTTGCCTTCGCTCTTGTTGGCGATAAGCACCACGGGCTTGCTGGCACGGCGTGCGAAATCGGCAAATTCACGGTCCGATGGCGTCAGTCCAAGGCGCGCGTCGAAGACGAACATCAGCGCATCGGCGGATGCGATTGCGACTTCTGTCTGTTCCTGCATGCGCGCCGTGAGCGATCCGCGTTCGCCCTTGTCGAGACCAGCAGTGTCGATCAGCGTGAATTCCAGATCACCGAGCCGTCCATTGCCTTCACGGCGATCACGCGTGACCCCAGGCTGGTCGTCGACTAGCGCAAGCTTCTGCCCGACCAGGCGGTTGAACAGCGTCGATTTGCCGACATTGGGACGGCCGATGATGGCGATGGTGAAGGGCATAATCGATCCGTTCGCCCTTAATAGGCATCAAGTCAAGAACAGCGCTAAAAACAGTCTCATGAAATGACGCCTCGCGCGGTAAAAACCGCACGCGCCTCAGCGCTGAAAGCCACCGCTTGAGATCGGTGCCGGGAAAGGATTGGCCGATTGCTGCTGCGACGATGCGGCTGTTACGGCAGGTTTGGTCTGAGCCTGTGGTGCGGGCTCCGCGTCGGATTCAGGCACCGTGGTACTTCGCCGCTTTGGCCGTTTTGCCGGAGGTATCGGCTCGGGGAACGGTGCTGCAGTTTTGGTATCGGGTTCAGGCGTTGCGTCCTGCTGAGCTTCGGGCGCGGGCTGATCGGCAGATGGCGCCACCGACGGTCTGACGCGCGGTGCAGATTTCGCGGCACCTTTTTTCGGCTTCGGCTCTGGTTCGAGCGATGCGACCGGCGGCGGCACATCCTGCGGCTGCTGCTGAGCGCCTTTGTAAAGTTCCTTCGGCACGCCCTGCTCGACGCCCGGAACGCCATCCGGAAAAACCGGTTTGCGATCGCCCGGCAGCTTCTTCTTGGTGTCGAGAAAATCGAGCATGTCGGTCGGATCGAAACTGCCATTGGTGCCGCAGCCCGCCAAGGCGCAAGACAGCGCAGCGAGCACGGTTGCGGCAATCAATCGTTGGCTGACACGCATCGAGATTGATCCAGAACCCAAATCAGCTTTTTGCCGCAGGTGGCAGCAGCGCCTGCAATGCTTCGGCACGGCTGCGCATGCTCGACGGTGTCGACGGATCGTTGCCCATCATGTCCAGCCATTCACGTGCAGCAACTGCATCGTTGGCGCGCCATGCCGACAGCGCCAGCATTTCGCGCGCGGTGTGCCGATAAGTGCGATCGGGACCGGTCGCGGGCTCAAGGCGCTGGCGCATCGCGTCGTACGGCGAGGTCTCCATCGACAGGCCTGCAGCACGAACGCGCGCGAGATCCTGTTCGGGCGCGCTGATGCTGCCATCGGCCGCAATCGCGTCGTAGAGTTTCACGGCGGCTTGAGGATCGCGCGCGGCGGCCTCAGCGGCGGCGCGCACCATTGCAAGCGAACGGTAGCCTTTCGCGCCATCGGCAGCGATCTTGTTGAATGCAGCCTCGGCCTCGGCGTGCTTGTTGCCCTCGGCAAGCACCACGGCCGACTGGAAAGCAGCCCCCGCCTCGGCGGCCTTTTTGGCTTCGAGGTATTCATAGCCGCGCCAGCCGCCGACGCCCGCCACGATCAGAACGGCGACGCCGACAATGAGAAACGAGTAGCGGTCCCAGATCTTCTTGATCTGCTCGCGACGCAGTTCTTCGTCAACTTCATCAAATACTTCAGACACTTAGCTGCTTCCCCGCCGAAATTCCGAAAATCCGCCTGCGGCGCGCGCAAGGCGCATCCGCCCGTCAGGCGCGGCGGTACCCTAGCGGTATGGCAACCGCAAGGCAAAGCCAGCCGAAACAAAGGGTTACTCAAATTTGGCGGCTGCGCGGACCGGTCCCGGTCAATCCCGCCTAGGATTTCTTCATGCCGTAGACATGCTCCGGTCCCGGGAATGCGCGTGAGCGCACCTCCTTAGCATAATCCTGAATCGCAGCCTCAATGCCGGGTCCAAGATTGCCGTAGCGCTTCACGAACTTTGGGGCCCAGGGCGAAAGACCCAGCATGTCTTCCAGCACCAGCACCTGACCGTCGCAGGCGGCACTGGCACCGATGCCGATGGTCGGCGCTTTGACGATCTCGGTGATGCGCTTGCCGAGCGGTTCAGCCACAGCTTCAACCACCATCGAGAACGCACCGGCCTGATCGACGGCGCGAGCATCGTTTTCAATCGGTGCCCAGTCGGACTCGCTGCGGCCCTGCGCCTTGAACGAGCCAAGCGTGTTGATCGACTGCGGCGTCAGACCGATGTGACCCATGACGGGAATGCCGCGCGTGGTGAGAAATTCGATCGTCTCGGCCATCCGCGCGCCACCTTCCATTTTCACGGCACCGCACAGCGTTTCCTTCATGATGCGCACCGCCGAATGAAACGCCTGTTCCTTCGAGGCTTCATACGAACCGAACGGCATGTCGACGACCACAAGCGCCTGCTTGGAGCCGCGAATGACCGCATGTCCCTGGAGGATCATCATGTCTAGCGTGACCGGCACAGTCGTCTCGAAACCATGCATAACGTTGCCGAGCGAATCTCCAACGAGAATAATGTCGCAATATTTATCGACCAGCATCGCGGTATGCGCGTGATATGACGTCAGCATCACAATAGGGTCGCCGCCCTTGCGCGCCAGAATATCGGGCGCGGTCTTGCGCTTGATCGCGGATTGTACGGACATCAATTAAACTCCAACGATGGGAACGCCAATCACCAGCGGATGAAACACAAATACGAGCGCGAGATAGACCAATGTGCCGACACCAACGGCAATCAGGTCATTTGTCACACCGCCGACAGGAATCGGCAGCGCGCCGGGATCGTTGCGGCGTTTTAGCGAAATGCGGTCGTAAACAGCCCACGCCAGAACCGAACCGAACAGAATGATCGAGCCGACATCGCCGTTCGCCATCAGATGCAACACAGCCCACAGCTTCACGCCGGTCAGCATCGGATGTTTCAGAGTCGTGAAAATCCGTCCGCGAATATATGATGCGACAACGAGAATGACGGCCGGCAGCATCAGGCCGAGCGCGATGTGGCGCATCGCGACCGGCGGATGCCAGACATTGATCCATTCATACTGGCGATATTGGCTGAAGCCCCATGCGATCAGACCAAGGCCCACGACCGACACCAGCGCATAAAAAATCTTGTAACCGCCGTCGCCCAGCCGCGCGATCGCGCGGGCGCGTGAGTCACGCATCGTGGTGAGCGTATGGATGCCGAGAAACAGCACCAAACCCGCTATCATGACGAGCAAGCCCATGCGCTCCTCCCGCTTCGCAGTCCTGCGGCCCCGGCGAGGATAGCAGACACTGATGACCCGGTATCATTTTTTGGGGGTGTCGCGCAATGCCGCTTGCGCAGTGTGCGGTTGTTTCGCTCTCGCGCGATGCCAAGTTACTTGCTCTTTTTTTTCGGCTTGCCGTAGAGCGGCGCGTCGAACCATTGGCCAATACGCGCAAAAAATCTTCTGATCGCGCGCCACACGCCGCCACCGCTCGGCCGCCCATAAATCGCGCCGGCACATAGCTGCTCGAAATAGCCGAGAAAGGCCAGGTCGTTGGCCTTGGTGACAGTGAAGGATTCACCTTCAACAAATACCGTGTAGTCGAAGCCGTCCCCACCGGGGCGCACGAAAAACGGAAGCGACGTGAACTGCGGGCGATCCTTGGAAATCACATAGACCGAAGGATCGAACCCTTTTGCAATCATAACTGTCTCAAACTTCGTCAACGCTTTTATAAAACTAGCGTCGAAACCGCCGACGGTAGATTGCAGCTTGATGTGCATGATATCGCCCCGATGATTCAGTCGCTTTGTCGCGCGGAACGGCAAGCGGGTTCAGGTCCGCTTCTTCACATCCTTGATGCTGGAGAACACGATGCCCTCCGCGCGCTCTTTGGTATAGTCGAGATAGAACTGGTTTTTGGCGAGAAACACCGGATCGCCGTCGACGTCGTCGGCAACGCCTGAGCTGTTGGCCGAAACGAAAGCCTCCAGCGTCTTGGCATTGTCGGAGGAAATCCAGCGCGCCAATTGAAATTCACTCACTTCGAAATCCACGGGCAGCGGAATATTGTGATTATTCGGCATCGGGCCGCGCCTTCAGCACATCGAGCTGAAGCGATCCGACGACGCCGACCAATGCGGGAGCGCCGTCGCGCGGACGAAACACCTGCACGACGCCCTCCTCCGACATCTGCTGAAGCGCTTCCTTGAGTTTCTTAGCCTTCATCGCATCCGTGAGGCGAACGCGGCGCAGAATTTCCGGCGCGAATGATGGCACACCGACGAAATTGATATCCTCGCCCTCGGTCAGCGTATCGCCAATGCGCAGCGTGCCGTGGTTAGGAATCCCCACCACGTCCCCAGCATAGGCCTCGTCCGCAATGGCTCGGTCCTGCGCAAAGAAAAATTGCGGCGACGACAGGCTCATGTTCTTGCCGGTGCGCACGAGCTTCGCCTTCATGCCGCGATCGAGTTTGCCTGAACACAACCGTGCAAACGCAATGCGGTCGCGGTGATTTGGGTCCATGTTCGCCTGGATCTTGAACACGAAGGCGCTCATCTTCGGCTCGGCAGCCTCTACGCGGCGTTTGTCGGAATCCTGCGCACGCGGCGGCGGCGCATATTTTCCCAAGCCTTCGAGCAAATCGCCGACGCCAAAATTACGCAAGGCGCTGCCGAAAAAGACCGGCGTGAGATGACCTTCCCGGAAGGCCTCGAGTTCGAACGGCTTGCAGGCTTCCGACACAAGAGAAAGTTCTTCCTGGATTGCACCGGCGTCGAGATTGGCATTGCGTCCAGCCAAGTCCGAGATTTCGATCTTCTCGGCTTGACCTGTTTTAGCGCCGCCACCTTCGAGCAAGCGCACGCCGCCCGTTGCAATATCGTAAGTGCCGAGAAAATCGCGGCCCCGTCCTACCGGCCACGTCATCGGCGTCGTGTCGAGCG
>JAPLPA010000555.1 GCA_026400415.1 Afipia sp.
GCGACAAACCCGATGCTACATCCATGCAGCAAAGCGCAGCCAGAGGCTGGGTTGCTGTGGATTACAGTTTCGACGAGATTTCGGATACAATCCGGCGCGGCCATGCATTCGCGCCCATCTACAAGGGCGGTCACCGCAAGGGGCAGAATTTCATCTCCGCCAACTTCATCGCTGCCGACTGCGATGAGGGCATGACCGTCACGCAGGCCCGCGACAAAGCGCTGGTGAACGCTCACGCGTCATTCATCTACACAACGCCGTCGCACACCGAGGAAGCCCACCGTTTCCGCATCGTGTTTTTGCTTGAGCACCCAATCACCGATGGCCAGGAATGGGCCAACGCCTGCTTCGGCTTGGCGCATACACTCGGCACTGATCCGTCCATCGGTGACGCCGCGCGCTTTGGGCACACGCTTCCGGCCGAAAAGATTAATGAGCTGATTGAATATGGTGAGAGTCTGCGCTCCGCTCGCATGGAAGGTATCCCCGTCGATACCACGATGAAGGTCGCGACCAACATGGTCGTAAGGCTGGCAACTGGCGAATCCGCATTTGTTGAGGATTTGAGCCCATCGACCTCCATCCATTGTCCGTACCATGACGACCGAAGGCCGTCGGCGTTCATCGTGCAGTCACAGACCCTCGGTGGCAAAGGCATTCACTGCCGGACCTGCGGCGTCACCCGTTGGCCCGCTCATGCCGATGAGTATGACTTCGATGCCTTCGACAAAATGATCGAGCAGGGTGATGTCGAAGGCGCGCAAGCCCAAGCGAGCTCAACGGGCTTGAGTAAGTTCTTCCCGCCGGAGCCCACCATCAAGCGGTTTAGGAAGCAGTTTTTGCCAGACATTAGCTATGCGCCGGGCATTACGATTGTCAAAAGCCCGAAGGGTTCGGGCAAAACTAAAATGCTCGCGCAATTGATCAAAGAAATCGCCAACGGGCAGTACTCAAGCGACGTTAACAGAAGGGACCGCATAAAGTCCGTGCTCCTGATTGGTCACCGCCGCGCGCTCATCCGTGAGGCCGCGCGTAAACTCGGGCTCGAATTCTACATGGTGAAGGGAAGGGCCGAACTGGCCGACGAACCTGCACCTTCGGATGCGGATACTAAGGAAGCATCGCCGTCATATCCGAATCTCAACACGCTCGCGGTCTGTCTTGACAGTCTGCCGAGGTGGAATGAGCCCTACGTGGCTCGTCGGGACGGGCCGAGACTGATTTTCGACCGCAATGAACCCTATGACCTCGTGATTATCGACGAGTCGGAGCAGGTGCTGAGGCACATGCTCGGCAAAACGATTGAGAACAAGACGGGCGGCGTCAAGCGTGTCTACGACGCACTCAAGTACGAGGTCGAGAATGCCAAGGCGGTGATCGCCCTTGACGCTGATCTCAGCATGTTGACCACCCACGCTCTTCGCCACCTGAGGCCGCAGGACTGGCAGGCCCGCACCCGGATTTTTTACAACGAGCCAACGGCTCCGGCGGTGAGGCGTCAGCTTCTTCGCTACACTCGGGAGACCGCGCTTCGCGAAGAACTTATCTCGGCCATCAACAATGGCCTGCGTTGCTTCGTCACGACTAACTCGAAGAAATCAGCGAAGGTGTTGGCCAAAACCATCGTCAAGCGTTGCGGCAATGACATCAAATTGAAAGTCGTGACCTCCGACAACTCCACCGATCCAAACGAAATTGAGTTCGTCAAAAATATTCAAAAGGAGATCCTGACCATTCAGGTCTTGATCTGCTCGCCGTCGTTGGGCACAGGCATCGACATCACGTTCCCTGATGGGGCGTGTAAGGTGGACTGCGTTTTTGGGTTCTTTTACGCGAAGGTAAATACGCACACCGACATCGATCAGCAACTCGCAAGAGTCCGCAATCCGGGCTCCGTCAAGGTGTGGGTCAGCCCCGCTCGCTTCCGGTACTCGTCGAACTTTGATGTAATCCGCGATGATCTCGCGCGCGCTTATCGGGTGCCCAGCGCAGTCACCGGTCGCAGCACGGATGGTCTGGTGGAGTACAATCCACATGACTCGCTTCTCTTGGTGTGCACGCATATCACGGCATCCGAGCGCGCCTCAAAAAATCGCCTCGTGGATTTGTTCTGCAAGCTGCGCGAGGCCAACGGCTGGGACATTTGCAAGGTCGATGAACCCGCAGTCAAAAACACGGACCGATCCGACGCAGAGAAGGCACTCTGGAATGAGAACGCCGAGGCCCTGCTTGGGGCAGATAAGCTGGACAAGGACGAATTCTTCGATCTCTCCGTTCGGCGGGACGGTCGGGCACCACTGTCTCCCGCTGAACGCGCGCAGTACGAACGCGCGTTGATCGAACACACCCTTGATGTCGTGCTCACTTACGACATCATCAAGTTGAACTACGACGGCCGGTTGATCGAACGCGTCGGGGTTCTGTCGAAGCTGCTGATGTACGGAAAATCTGTTCAGCATCTCATTGAACACGTACTCGCAGGACAGAGGGAGCCGCTGGACCGCATCACCTACCTGCCTCGGCCTGTGCTGATTGCCTGCATCGGCACCTTGATCGGACTCACGGACGACTTGATGCTGCTTCGGCATCTTGAGGCCTCGACCGAAACCCTCGCCCCATTCGTTGAACTTTGCACCCGCAACAGCACCACGTTGGAGTGCATCATCGGCATGCCCCTTCGCCGGGACTTGGCCACCAACCCAGTGAAACAACTGAACGTGTTCCTCCGGATGATCGGCCTGAAACTGGAGCCCATGAAGCGCGTGAAAAAGTCCGGCAAGACCACCCGCACATACACCATCGACGACAAGAAATTTGACTTGATGTTTGAATTGGCTCGCCGGTTTAAGGCACCTGAGGACCTTCAGAAGGAGGCTCGGCAGTGGGACTGGGATCGGTCGCGGATCAAATCTTTGGAAGCGATGTCCATGGCCGCTTAGGGGGACAGAACAGGCGTATTTGATCATATATATGAGGATCTTCTTGTGTCCCCTAATACGCCTGCTCAGACCCTCGGCTGATCAAAATTAACAGTGCACGGTATCAACAGGTTATGTCCACCGGCGGCGGCGATCTCGAGCGCGCGCTTGGCGCTTTCCTGCCCCTTGATGTCGCGCAGGTCGAGGAGCGAAGGCTCGGCCTCGTGCACCTTCGGCACCGGACGCGACAACACCGGCGTGCCGCGAAAATGATTGGCGATCTGGA
>JAPLPA010000358.1 GCA_026400415.1 Afipia sp.
GAAGTCGAACTTGCGATCATTATCGGCACGCGTGCCAAATACATCAAGGAAGCCGATGCGATGAAACACATTGCGGGCTTTGCCGTTTGTAATGACGTCTCCGAACGCTTCTTCCAACAGGAACGCGGCGGTCAATGGACCAAGGGCAAGTCACACGACAGTTTTGGACCTGTCGGTCCGTGGATCGCAACCACGGATGAAATCCCGGATGTGCACAAACTCGGCATGTGGCTCGACGTCAATGGAAAGCGCTGCCAGACGGGTTCGACCGCGACCATGATTTTCAACGTCCCGAAAATCGTCTCTTATCTGTCGGAAATCACCACATTGATGCCCGGCGACATCATTACCACAGGAACGCCTCCCGGCGTCGGCCTCGGCATGAAGCCGCAGAAATTCCTCAATGTCGGTGACGTTGTCACGCTCGGCATCGACGGCCTTGGCGATCAGCGTCAGGAAGTCGTCGCCGCATGAAGCTGACATATTCGCCAGCGTCGCCGTTCGCGCGCAAGGTGCGCATCTGCGCCATCGAGCTTGGTTTGATCGACAAGATCGAACTCGTGCCCGCAAGCGTCAGTCCCGACAAACTGAACGAGGAGTATTCGCGCAACATCAACCCACTGCGAAAATTGCCCGCGCTCATTCTCGACGACGGCAGCACTGTCGTCGACTCATACGTCATCGTCGAATATTTCGACGAACTTGCGGGCGGCGGGAAACTGATCCCGTCATCGGGCGCAAAAAAGTGGCAGGTCAAAACCGAGCATGCGATCACGCAAGGCATGCTCGACGCGATGTTGTTGTGCCGTTACGAAAAAATGTTGCGGCCTGAAGCGTTGCGTTGGCCGACGTGGATCGACAGTCAATGGGAGCGCGCGTGGCAAGGGCTGACGCGCTTTGAATCGCGTGGAGACATTCTGACGCGATCGCCGCTGGACGTTGCCCAGATCGGTCTCGTATGCGTGCTCGGCTACGCGGATTTCCGTTTTCCGGATTGCGGCTGGCGCAAAGCTTTTCCCAAACTCGACACATTTCATAACAAGATGATGCAGCGCGAGTCGGTGAAGATTTCCGTTCCACCACCCGCATAACCCAAGCAAGACAAATCGTTCTCGCGGCGCAATTCAATGCGTCCGAGGTCTGCTGTCTCCTCGCCCCCAAACGAGGCGGTGGAGCGGCGGGAGGCGCCAGGTGCTTGCGAGGCACCTTTGGCGAACTCTTGCGATCGAGTCCGCCGCGCAGCCGGGCGAGGGCCGCGCGCGCCCGTTGCGACAGGCGCTGCGCCTCCCGGCGCTCCACCGTCGTCACAGGGTTTTGCGTCTCGCTGCGATCCGGAACCGCATTGAGGCACAAAACAGTATAGGAATATATTCCGAATTATATACTTGACTTAGCAGTCTGAAACGCGCATTTGCCAGAAGTGACAGGCCGGTGCGTTGTTTTGAGATGTTAGTGAGTATCGATTGGGGCATCCACATCAGAGGTCCCAATCATGGGCTTTATTTCTCAGACTTTTCCGCCCGCTTCATCGCCTCAGATCGCCGTGACGCGCGAGATGCGCGAGGCTGGCGCGGAGATTTTGATGACTTATCGCGGGGTTTTAGATTCGGAGTCTTTGGCGGCTCATGTTTATAGAGCCATGGAAGCTGTCGTAAATCGAGAATGAGTTTAGTTTGCTCTGCCGTGAAGTTTTTCGGGTTTTCGATGTAACGAAATCGTAAGAGAATTCTTCCGCAATCCGTTCTCATGTTCTTAAGTAGCTCAATCTCGTACACCTCGAATTCATGGTTATTGATCGTCTTAGATGTAAGAATATTTGAGACAGTAATCTTGCCGTCGAAAAAATTTGATGTTCGATGAACAAGGCTGTGTCTGCGTGTTGCGATGTAGCCAAGTTGCACAAGGCAAGTATCAATCTCGTCATACCAGTCGTCGGTCATCTGGTCCAAACGGGCAAGTTGCCTTATCAAATCTGTAAGGTCGGCGAGCCTCATTGATCTGCCCCCTTTGAAGTGGTCCTCCCTGAAGTA
>JAPLPA010000146.1:0-1486 GCA_026400415.1 Afipia sp.
AATGCTCGGCGGAGCCAACAAGGTCGATTATTGCGGCACAGTAATGCGTTTTGCCACCGCGTTCGGACTCTCAAGCCGGATGCGGTTCGACCTGACGGTTTCTGAATTCACGCGCGATCTGTTCAGTGGCACGCTGCTGCAGGTCTACGATGCCGATACCTGGCGGCCATATTGTCATGTTCGCGACTTCGCGCGTTCGCTGACGCGTGTGCTGGAAATGCCGGGCAGCGCGGTGCGCTTTGAAGTGTTCAATGCGGGCGGCGACGCTAACAACTACACCAAGAAGATGATCGTCGATGCCGTTCACCGCCATTTCCCGCAGTCGCGCTACGAGTTTGTTGCCGGAGGATTTGACCGCCGTAATTACAAGGTGGACTTCTCGAAAATCAGAAATCGCCTGCATTTCGAGCCGGACTATACGGTCGAGCGGGGTATCGTCGAACTGATTGCGGCGCTTCAGCAGGGATTCTTCTCCGACTACGCCGAACGGTTGCCGTTCTACCGCAACCAGGACCTGAACTACTCGCAGGTATGACGCCTTCACCCGCACAACACGCTCCTCCCGGAACGGCCGCCACGGCTGACGCCGTGATTGCGGCTGTGCAGTCCGTGCTTGGACCGGCGGAGAAGTTCATTCCGCTGCATGAGCCGGAATTTGCCGGCCGCGAATGGGAATACGTCAAGGATTGCATCGACACCGGCTGGGTGTCGTCGGCGGGCACCTACGTGGATCGCTTCGAGCGAGATCTTGCTGCGTATACCGGCGCTGGCCATGCGGTCGCGGTCGTTAATGGCACCGCGGCGCTTCATCTTGCGCTGCTGCTGGTCGGAGTGAAGGCGGGCGATGAAGTCATCGTGCCGACGCTCACATTCGTCGCGACAGCAAACGCCGTGTCGCATATCGGCGCCGTGCCACATTTTGCCGATGTGTCGATGCCCACCCTGGGTCTGGATCCGGAGAAACTCGACCGCTATCTTGCTGATGTGCTTACGATGCAAGGTGGCGGGGGGGTCAACCGGATCACCGGCCGGCGTGTTGCTGCTGTGGTTCCAATGCACACGTTTGGGCATCCGGCGGAGATGGAAAAGCTTGCCGAAGTTTGCGCCAGGCACAGCTTGCCGATGGTTGAAGATGCGGCGGAATCCCTGGGTTCGACGCTCGGCGGCCGGCATTGCGGCACATTTGGCGCGGTTGCCGCGCTCTCATTCAACGGCAACAAGATCGTGACGACCGGCGGATGGCGAAACATGCGAAGCATCTTTCGACGACGGCCAAGAAGCCGCATCCATGGCTCTATGACCACGATGAAGTCGGCTTCAACTATCGCATGCCGAACCTCAACGCCGCGCTCGGCTGCGCGCAACTGGAGCGGATAGACCAGTTCGTCGGGGAAAAGCGCAAGCTGGCTGCGGCCTATGAAGCCGCGTTCTCCAAAATTGGCGGTTTGAAGTTTTTGCTGGAGCCCGCAGGTAGCCGCAGCAACTA
>JAPLPA010000146.1:1496-2741 GCA_026400415.1 Afipia sp.
GGCTGTGTTGCTTGACGCATCAAACGATGTCGCGGTGCGTGACGACGTTCTGAAACGGCTGAACAGTTCGAACTACATGGCGCGTCCTGCGTGGACACTGATGCATAAGCTTGCGCCCTATATTTCGGCGCCGCGCATGCCTGATTTTTCTGTTGCAGAGATGATTGAGTGCACGCTGATCAACTTGCCCAGCTCTCCGCGGCTGGCGCGCGAAAAGGCGTGATGTGACGCGCAAGATTTGCGTCTTCACCGGGTCCCGCGCCGAGTACGGCCTGCTGACACCGTTGATGAAGGAGATTCAGTCCGATCCGCGGTTGCAACTTCAACTCCTCGTCAGCGGAAGCCACCTGGAGCGTGAGTTTGGTGAAACCTGGCTGGAGATTGAGGCTGACGGTTTCAGGATTGATAGCAAGATCGACATGCAGCTCAATAGTGATGCGCCGGTTGCAATCGCGCAATCGATGGCGCGATGCCTGTCGGATTGTGCAGAAGCCCTCCAACAATTGTCGCCGGATATATTTGTTGTGCTCGGTGATCGTTACGAGGCGCTGGCTGCCGCCGAAGCCGCGATGCTGCTGAGAATTCCGATCGCGCATATTCATGGTGGGGAAACGACAGAAGGCGCGATTGATGATGCGATAAGGCACGCGCTGACGAAGCTGTCACATCTTCATTTCGCGGCGACTGAACAATATCGTAAACGCATTATCCAGCTTGGGGAAAATCCCGACCGTGTTTTTGCATTCGGTGCGCCCGGGTTGGATGTGATCGCGAAAATCGATCTTATGGAGCGAGATGAACTGGAGCGCGATCTTCAATTTCAATTTGAGAAACGTAATTTACTCGTAACATTTCACCCGGTCACACTCAATGCGGCCGACCCTGAAGTGGAGGTTGGCAAACTTCTTCTTGCATTGGAGCAGTTTTCCGACGCTGGCGTGGTCATCACCAAGTCCAATGCGGACAGCGGCGGACGCAGGATCAACGCATTGGTCGATGCTTTTGCCGCTGCGCACCCCAAGCGCGTTTTTGTCGCTACTTCGCTCGGGCAGCGGCGTTATCTGTCAATGATGGCGCAGGTCGATGCTGTGGTCGGCAATTCATCAAGTGGTATCATTGAGGCGCCTGCGCTGGGCAAGCCGACCGTCAATATCGGGACGCGTCAGAAAGGGAGGGCGCGGGCGCCTTCGATAATCGATTGCGACGGTGAGGCAAATTCAATCGTTGCTGCGATCGAAAGGGCGC
>JAPLPA010000321.1 GCA_026400415.1 Afipia sp.
CCCCCCCCCCGGGGCGGTTTGCATTAATCTCAAGCGAATGGATTGATCGATGCGACCGTCACGCTTCGAACATCCCTGCGACGGCGTTTTCCAACTGATTTTCCGTGTAAGGTTTGGCAAGGAAATGCGTGCCCTCAACCAGCAGGGCTTTCATTTTTTCCGTAACGGTATTGCCGGTAGTGTAGAGCACCCGCAAATTCGGCCGTAGCGCGATAGCCTCGATTGCAAGATCGCACCCGCCAAGGACCGCAGATTTGAGATAGATATCGGTGAATAGAGCGTCGATCCGTTGCGAGGACCGTAGGAGCAAAAGGGCTTCGTCAACGTCGCTGGCCACAAGGGTTTTGTGACCGAAGTCTTGGATCATAATCTCCGCGATTTCGCGGATAAAAAACTCGTCTTCAA
This sequence comes from Afipia sp., assembly GCA_026400415.1. Classification (GTDB taxonomy): domain Bacteria; phylum Pseudomonadota; class Alphaproteobacteria; order Rhizobiales; family Xanthobacteraceae; genus Afipia. The sequence continues at coordinate 406 of JAPLPA010000321.1, forward strand.
CGATTAAAATCACGGCCATTGAGGTCTTTTTTGCCGTGACAACTCACCATCTACTTTAAGCGCCCGACGATCAAAAGGTTCCGTCGGGTTCAACTGATTCTTCGCAAAATGAGATTCCGGTAAATTACGACGCTAGATCAGTGGTTTGCACTAGATTGAAGGCGCTTAAGAAAATTCTTGGTACCGTGCGCGCATCACCGTGCCGCCAAAGCTGTTGTTCACCGCCGACGAGGTGATCGAATAACGCCATCGACTTCCGTTCCTGGCACTTTTGAGACATGCCGCGATGTCCGCAGTTCGGTTGCTAACGGAGGCAAAGCGGACATGACACGGACATTGTCGAACCGACGCGAATGACCCAACTGAGACATCGGGCCACTAGCTGTTACCTTTTGCTTTTTGCTGAGCCAAGGATAACAACAAGACGGCAGGCTTTCAGGCTCTCCGGCGTATCGATGTTTAGAAATTGACTGTGCAGCAAGTGCGGATTCATTGTCTGGCATCCGACCCAGCTTACGGCCCAACATGGAATTTTATAGATTCATCAAAGGTTGGAGAGCTCGATGAAATTCGTGGACGGACGGCAATTGTTGCTAACGATTTGGCTTTGCTGTGGCCTTTTGCCGTCGGTCCATTCCGCCCAGGCACAACCTGCAAAACAGATTGCCTTCGATTCCACGGTGATGAGTGACATTATAGGATTGCTTAACGATCTCGGCTATGTCCCAGGCACATCGGTGTCGCGGTGGGAGACGTACACGGAAACGGCCCTATCGCTGTTTCTCAAGACGGAGAATCCCGTCGAATTGTCCAGCATGAAGGGCCGATACGAAGAGAACCTCGACAAATTTCGTGACGCCCTGCGCAAGGTCAAGGAACGTCAGAACCGTGCCTTGACCGAGGCAACGATCTTTGTCGAGACCCCGCATGCGGATTCGGTGACGTTTGCCGTCAATCCGGCCGGGACGCGTGTGCTCTCATCTGATGGCACAACACTCAAGGGCTGGAATGCTCATACCGGCCGCCAGCTCTGGTCGACCACCGCGCCATCGCTTGTTGCAGACTCGGCCTTCAAGATAGCTATCTCCGATGACGGCAATCATGCCGTCAGCTTCGGCAACGCGATTCGCGTTTACAACGCGAAAAGCGGCGCGATTGAGCGCAGCTTCTGGACCCGCCGCATTGACACTGACGGCAGTGTTGCCATTGCCGCAAATGTGGGCCCGCGCGCCAACACCACCGAGCTCGTGGTTGGAGAAATAGCGGGCATGGCGGTGACGATTTACGACTGGAATACCGGTCGGTTCGTTGCGGAAATGGGCCGCCATGAAAACGGATTCTACCAGGATGGCAACATCAGACGATCATGGAATCAGCCCTCGATCCGCTCGCTGGTCGTTTCCCCCGATGGCCGCTACGCGGCGTCCGCCGCCTATGACTTCGGCGTGAGGGTCTGGGATCTGGAACGACGCCGCCAGCATCGCTTCCTTCAGGCGCCCTCAGGGATCAAGTTCGACAAGTTAATCTTCTATAATGGCGGAAGAACTATTGCGGCTGTCGTCGATAGCCTCAGTTTCAACAAATCCTATGCCAACACCGTGTTCTTTTTCGATATCGACAGCGGGGTGCTGACATCACAACGCTTCAAGGGCAGCGTTTACCGGATTTCGGCGGCAGCCGAAGACAAGACTCTTTTTGTGAATGGCGAAATCGGCACGTCGGACGGCGTGCACGTTTTCGACGGTCAGGGACATCTTGTTCGAACCATCCCGAAAGCCCGATTCTATGGCAAGATCGCTGGTGACAACATCGTCTTCAATTTCGACGGCGGTCGGCTCACTGCGCAAACGCTCGATCGCGCGAAACTCTGGACGACCGCGGAAACCTCGCTAGGCTTCGACGGTATTGTTGTGAAAAATTCCGGGCAATCTCTGCAGCTGCAGGGCCGCAGCGGGGAAATTCTTGATTTCGATCTCATTTCCGGCAGCCTCGGCAAGACGGCGCAGTTGCTTGACGACAAGGGTGAGACGGTCTCGGTGGACCCTTTGTTTGGAGGCGGCAACCGGCTCGTCGGCCGAAAAAGCGATGACGATTACAAGATCGAAGGCTGGGTTCTTTCGCAAAACGGCAAGCTGCTCTGCCGGTTTCAATCGAAGCTTCCTAAATCAGACAAGGCCTATGAGGTCTCGAGCACTGACTACGCATCGGCCCGGAATCTCGTAGCCCAATTGATCGGCGAGACGGTGTATCTGTTTGACGCCTCTACTTGCAAGGAGCGGCTGCGATTTCGGCTCGACTATGCGACCGGCACCCGCGCGAATCTGGACGAGAGCTTGGGCAAGCTGTTCAAGACCCTTGCCACAGGAGTTCGATTCTCGGCGGACGGAAGCACCCTCTATGCCTGGCGCGCCGAGGACGCAGTGCAGGCCTTTGATGTACAGACCGGCAAGCGCAGCACGGTTTATCGCATCAGCTTCGATAATGGCAACGCGACTCCGGAATTTGCCAGCACGATCGCGGAGGCAAAATCTAATCGCATGCTTCCGCTGGCATGGGATGTCAGGCCGATTCCAAACAGCAAGCGTTTTGCGGTAACGACCGGGCGTACCTATTACCAAAAAAATGGCTACGTGGGCCTAGTGTTCATATTCGAAGAAGGCAATCCCCGGTGGCTGACCGGCTACAATTTAAAGGAGCGCCCCGATCCTTGGGCGATCGATAGTCCGGGAACGCGCATGTTCGCCAAACTCGGTGTCTTCGGCGTGAGTTCAGTCGATCTAGTCACCGGTCGCGTGCTAACCGGACTGGGCTCCGAGCCCGGCGAAGTAATAACCGTCGCGTCATCTCCTGATGGACGTCTCGCGATTGTGCTGGCGAAGGACGGAGTCCTGCGGGTTTATGATTCCGCCAACGGAGACCTGTTGATCACGACAGCCGCGTTGTCCGACGGCACATGGCTCTCGATCACGCCCGAGGGCTTCTTTGCAAGCTCGCCCGGCGGCGAAAATTTGGTGAGCATCAAGCGCGCTGGCGAATCCTACGGCATCGAACAGTTCTACCAGTCTCTCTACCGCCCCGATCTTGTGCGCGAGAAACTCGCCGGCGATCCGCGAGGACTGGTGCGCGAGGCGGCCGCGCAGCTCGACCTGAACAAGGTTGTAGCGAGTGGTAATGCGCCTGATGTGAAAGCAATTTTACCCGCTGGCGGACCGAGCGTTGCGAACGGCCTAATCAGGGCGGAGGCCGAAATCACCGACCGCGGCGGAGGCATCGGTCGCGTCGAATGGCGCCTTAACGGCGTGACTGTGGGCATCGAGACACCACCGGCTCCGCCCGCCGCGGGTCAACCTTTGCGGTTGTCACGTAATCTCGCCCTTTCTACCGAGGACAAAACCATCGAAGTTGTCGCCTACAACAGCGCAAATCTTGTTGCTTCGGTTCCAGCGCGGATAGCAGTCGCTGCCCAAGTACCCGCTCAGGTAGCGACTGACAAAGGACCGCAGCGCCTGTTTGTTCTCGCCGCCGGATTGGACAACTATGCCGATCAGCGTTTCAAGCTTCAATATTCTGTGCCGGACGCCAAAGCGATGGCGCAGGCACTCACGGAGTCCGGCAAGGGCCTCTACTCGACAGTCGAGGTCAAGCTGATGAGCGACACCGACGTCACGAGCAGCAGACTTGAGTCTGCGTTTCAGCATTTGTCGAAGACGGTTCAACCGACAGACGTGTTCGTGTTGTATCTCGCCGGTCATGGCAAGACCGTTGACGGGCGCTACTATTTTGTGCCGCAGACTTTCAAGATTGACGGCGAGCTTACCAAGGCGAGCATCAACGCCGCAGTTATTGCACAGGGAATTTCGCAAGAGAAATGGCAGCGATGGCTAGCTCTTATTCCTGCGCGGAAGAGCATGATCCTATTCGATACATGTGAGAGTGGCACATTGACCGGCGACGAGGGTTTAACGAAAGTGCTTGAACAAGGCGCGGCCAATGATCGTCTGGCGCAGGCAACGGGACGCTCCATCATCACGGCGTCAAGCGGTAGCACTGAAGCGTTCGAGGGCTATCGCGGGCATGGTCTCTTTACCTACAATCTGCTCGACGCACTTGAGCGAGGCGACGGTGATAACAATGGCACCATCGAGGTAAGCGAACTCGCGGCTTATGTCTACGCGCAGGTCAGTTCGACGAGTGAACGCGTCTTCAAGCAGCGACAGGAGCCGCAGATCAAGATCAACCTGAACTACCCACTAACCAAGCAGACCCGTGTTCTTCAAGACAGCACGCCTTTGATCGCGATGGATACAAGGCCGACTTTTCAATTGACGCAGGAAGCTCAACTCCAGATCAAGCCTACGAGCGGCGCGACAATTGTTCGCAGCCTGTCGCCGAAGACTGCTGTGACAGTCCTCAAAAGCGAGAATGGCTGGTCGCTAATCGCGAGTGGAGGCAGGCCCGTGGGCTACGTCGCAACGAGAGACCTCGCGCCGATACAGTAGAGATGTCCGATCCTGGCACGTTTGAGACATGCCAACCGCATCGCGCGATGTCCGAGTTTGGGGGAAGAGCGGAAATCGTTGAAGTTCGCATTTCGGTAGCAATTGGCCCACTTCGACCATTCGTCAGAGTTTCATGTTGCAGTGCTCCCGGCCCCTACCAAAGCACTCGTTTGAGGCGCACGATCCTGTCTGCCGAACGAGGGGCGAGCATGCGGCGGCGGGAATTTCTCGGTATTCTAGGGGGCACGGTCGCGATGCCGTCTATCGTGGTCGCTCCCGGCGTGCAATCCTTCAGGCGGGCCTTCGATAGCGTTCACTGCGCCCACTATTTTGGGAGCAGGCTGTTGCGCAGGGTATTAAATTATGAATCTAGATTGGGCTGTTTAGCGATTAGTAATTAGGAATGTGATGGGCCCGGCAATCGAAACGTCCTTTTATCGCCATTGTTGGCGGCCGCGCCAAGGATGCCGACCCGGCACTCGTGCAACGTTCATTTCACCAAACATGTACCATTTACATCTGCCTTTGGGTCATTCGAAGAACCCGAGCCTAAATCTCTACGAAACGGTGCGGGAGGAGACGCTTAGATGACGGCAAATAAAACAGCTGCGATTGGCGACATGCAAGTTTGTATTTCTGGGGATGGCCCACCACTCATTTGCGTTCACGGTTTTACGACGACCAGCGAATTCTGGAGGGAACAGATCGAGACGTTCTCAACCGATCATCTTCTGATCAGACCCAATCTTCCTGGCCATGGAATATCGCCGCACCCGCACGAACGGGAGTACACAATCGAAGCTTTTGTCAGCGATCTCGAAAGTCTCTTTCAGAATTTACGGATCGACAAGGCAGTTCTTGTTGGTCTGTCAATGGGAGGAACTATCGCCCAGAAATTTGCCCTGAAGAATCCCACGCTCTTGCGCGGCCTCGTACTAGTGGGCGCAACTCCCCACGGCCTTGGCCCCGACGTGAATGTCGAAAACGTTCTGCGGTCCATAGCGGACGTCGGGATCGCCACGGCCAGTCAGAATGTCATAGAGAAATCCTTCGGGTCATCTGCGCCGCGAGCGCTGGTGGAGTTTGCTAAGAACGAAGTAATTAAGACCCCAGAATTTGTTGCGCGGTCTGCAATCAAGTCGCTTAATGAATCGGATTTGCGACCATACCTCAAGTCGATCCTCATCCCGACACTTGTGATAGTGGGTGACGAAGATGTCATCACGCCGCCTAGCGAATCGAAATTGCTCGCCAAGGGGATCCAAGGAGCGCGGCTGGAGATCATAAAACAGGCAGGGCATTTCCCGATGCTGGAACAGCCTGCCATGTTTAACCGCATATTGCGCGATTTCTTGGAGAAGCGGTGCCGTGGATGAACCGCTTCAGCCACAACCAAAACTTAACGAACGCACCAAGAAAGTATGGGAGGGAGCTATGAATACTAAAGCAGACTCAATCGAATCGGCACCTGCAACGGCCAAGGAAATCCGCAAGGTCGTGTTTGCTGCGGCGCTAGGCACGGTGTTCGAATGGTACGATTTCTTCGTATACGGAAGCCTTGCCGCATTCTTTGGCGCGATGTTCTTTCCGCGTGGGAATGAACCAGCCGCATTTCTTGCTGTGCTCGCGACCTTTGGCGCCGGTTTTGTATTGCGCGGATGGCTGGCTCCCACCATTCTGGTCTGCTTACGGCTTTTGCAGGGACTTGCAGTGGGGGGCGAATTTGGTGGAGCGGTGACCTATGTCGCTGAACACGCGCCCGCTGATCGGCGTGGCTTTACGACAGGTTGGCTGCAGATTACTGCGACGCTTGGATTGTTCTTGTCGCTAGTTGTTATTCTCGTCTGCCGACAATCAATGTCTCCAGAAATGTTCGCAAGTTGGGGTTGGCGAATTCCCTTTGTGCTGTCGATTATCTTGCTGGCGAAGAATCCGATCAAGGATACCTTCGGACATATGCCAACACTGCGGATCGTATTGCTAGCGATCTTCGGTGCGGTCGCTGGTCAGGCAGTTGTTTGGTATACGGGTCATTTTTATAGTCTGTATTTTTTGACTGCCACATTGAAGATTAATTACCAATCCGCATATACTTATCTGGCAATTGCGCTGTTATTTGGTGCGCCATTCTTTGTTTTCTTCGGTTGGCTGTCCGACAAAATCGGACGCAAGTGGCTCATGATGTCGGGATGTTTGATTTCGGCAATCGTGTTTATCCCAATCTTCCAAGGTCTCACCTACTACGGCAATCCGGCCCTTTATGATTTTCGCGCAAAGAACACCATAATAATCAATGGCGGTGACTGTCGCGAAGATCAAACTTTTATTGGCCAACTATTCCAGCCTAAAGTAACCAAGCCCTGTACGCTGGCAAAGGCATTCCTCTCGGCGAACGCAGTGCCTTACGAAGTGCGTCCCGGTTCACCTGATCTCAAGATCACAGTTGGTAATCAGTCTTTTGCCAGT
>JAPLPA010000207.1 GCA_026400415.1 Afipia sp.
CTCGCCCTGCTGCACACGCGACTGGGTAAAATCGAGACGGCCGTCTGCCGCCTGAATTTCCCGGAATCGTTCCGGCCACGGTTTAGGCGCCAGGTTTTTAAGCCCACGCAGCTGCGCCCGAATGTCGGCATCGAACGGCACGGCCAAAATCGGAAGAAGCCCCTGCACGTTGCCGGAGACAAGCTCAAGCGCAGTCTCGACGACCGGATTGTCCGCAACCGAGCCTTCGAGCAGTCGCGTATGAAGCTCGAGATGCGCCGCACGAAACAAAGGCGATTGCGCGCCCGCATCAATGCGGTCGATCCCAGGATTGTCAAATGCCAACGACACGCGCTGCGGCATTGCCGGCAGCCCGGTCGCACTTGCCCGCCCGACGTTCCAGTTGGCCAAGAACGACGGCTGTTCACTGCCGCTGCTCACAAGTGCAGGTCCGGTAAATTCGGCAATGACTTTGGTCGGATCGTAAATCTGCGCCAGAACCAGAATACGCTTGAGATCGGCTTTTAGTTTTACCTTGTCGGCATTCTGCTCCGGCGTCTGCGCCACCAGCGTCACCACCGGACTGTCACACGTCACCTCCATGCGAAATGGAAAGCCTGCGACCGAGCGGCTCGCGCATTCATAGGTGCGGCCGGACTTCGCTTCGCGCGTCTTCCAGCCATCGAATTTCTCATCGACCTGAGACGCCGCATAAAACCAGAACGCGCTCCACGCGACAGCCGCCAAAAGGAGAAGAACCGGCATCGCAAATAGCTGCCAACGGGGCCGGCGTTTCGATGAAATCGTTTCGTGCATGAAAGACCTAGATCATTCGAATTAGGCATTTAAAAGATGCGCAATGCGATTTGAAGTCCAGCCGGTTGCACGACAGTAGTCCTGCTGATAGGCGTGACAAATGGCTGCGAAGGCACTTTCCGTAACAGATTTTCCCGAAGGCGACCTCTGGGTCTTCGGTTATGGCTCGCTGATCTGGAAACCGGGCTTTGCGTTTCTGGAACAATCGGCCGCGCGCCTCATCGGTGAACATCGGTCGCTCTGCATCTATTCGATGGTCCATCGCGGCACCTACGAAAAGCCCGGCCTCGTGTTGGGGCTGGATCGCGGCGGCGCGTGTCAGGGCGTGGCGTTTCGCGTGGCCCGCCGCGAACGTGAAGCGACAGTCGCATATCTGCGTGAGCGCGAGCAGGTCACCGGCGTCTATCGCGAAGTCATGCGATCGGTCTGGATAAAGGGAGATGGGCGCGAACGCGTGCGCGCGTTGGTATATGTCGCTGACCGTAGCCACGATCAGTATGCGGGCCGCCTCTCGCTTGATGAGCAACTGCGATTGGTCAAGCAAGGTCACGGCGCTTACGGCAATAACGCCGAATACGTTATTTCGACGGTTGCCGCACTGGAAGCGCAAGGTATCCGCGACGTGCCACTGCACAGACTTGCCACGCTCTTGAGAGGCGGCGACACGCCGCTCCACCGCGCAAGATAGAAGGCAATTAATCCTGAGACCGGATTGGTGCGGAAAATCCAACCAACCTGACCTGCTCATCGCGACCGGCCTTCACCAACTTGTTGGTAGCATCCTCGATGGCCGTACTGACACGGGCGGTGAATTCGTCTCGCGAAAGTCCTGGCGGAATGGGATCGAGAAATTCGACGACGAGCGTTCCGGGGTAGCGTAAAAATGTTCGCCGGGGCCAGAACAATCCGGAGTTCAACGCAACAGGCAAGCATGTCACCCCGCAATCGACGTAGATTTGGCTGACACCGAATTTGTAGTCAGGTGGTGCACCGACGGCGCGGCGTGTGCCTTCAGGAAAGATAATGAGCTGGCGTCCTTTAGCCACTTCCTCGCGCGCGCGCCGCGCCATTTCCCGCAAGGTCCGTCCACCCGCGCCTCGCTTGACGCCGATCATGTTGGATTTGACCAGATACCAGCCGAACAGCGGAAGCCAGCGCAGCTCTCGTTTGAGAATATAAAGCGGCTCATCGAAAAATTGCAGCATCGCAAACGTTTCCCAAGCCGACTGATGCTGCGGCGAGACCAGCAACGGACCTTGGTTATATTTCTTGAGTATCTCCAGCCCGCGATATTCGACCCTGGTGTTGCAGATGATCCGCATCAGCCAGATACTGGTCAGACCCCAGTTTTGCGCAATCCAGATAATGCCCCAGCGAGGCATAATGTAGGTCGGGATGCCGAGCAGAACCCAGAACGTCAGGTTGAGATAGAAAACGATATTGTAGATCAGTGATCGGATAAAAATCGAAACCATTTAGCAAACCCGATTATTTGGCGGAGGCGGTTGCGGGTTTCGCAACCGGCGCGATGTCGCTGGTGTCCAGACTGTCGCCGAGGTCCAGACCACCCAACGCCAAGCGCAATTCCGCAAACAGAAATTTCGCGTATTCCGATAGCAGGAGGCGGAGCGCCGCGCCACTGGTCCACCACGGATCATCGCGCCATTTGTCGCCGATAACGGAGAATGGAATAAGCTTGATTTCCGGCATCGCGCCAGACAGTTCGACGATGGCGCGCGGCATATGATAGTTCGACGTCACAACGATCAGAGATCGGAAGCCCCGCTCGACCGCCCAGCGCCGCGTTTCGGTGGCATTGCTTCGTGTGTTCACTGCGGAGTAGTCCAGATCGACGCAGCACGCGAGCAGGCGCTGACTATCGGGTAACGAACGCTGGATGTCGTTGAAGCCATTTGTCGGATGAACGCCGGAAATCAAAAGCCGCTTTCCATAACCGCTCGCGAGCAATTCCATCGCATCCGATACTCGCGATGACCCGCCGGTCAGAACCACTATGCCGTCGGCGTTTTGCGAAGGTTTCATTTCGGTCGAACTGACCTGCGAGAGAAACCACGCAAAGCCAAGGCAGACGACCACGAGCGCGGTCGATGCGAACGACCAGACCGCGCTCAATAAGCGCAGCTTTCTTCCGCTGCTCTTCTGATCGCTGGGTTCTTGTGCGCGTTGTAAACTCATGTCGCCCTGAAGCAATTTCCGTCGCAAGCCTATCCTGAATTCCGGCGTGGTTATGACTTCTATTCGATGTTTAATCGATCTCTTCGAGCGTAGCGAACAATGTCCGGCGCGATGCCCATGCGGTGACCGCTGCGATCATCACGGCTTGCGCCGCAAGTGCAAGATAGCCTGACGCGGGAAGCGCAAACGTCCCCAGCAAAGCGGCGAATTGATCGCCGACAGGCGTTCCGGAAAACCAGCCGGCGATGGACTCCGAGAAGCCAAATGTAAGCATCGCCGCGATGCCGCCGATCAACCCGCCTTCGAGCCCCAGACGTAAAAAATGCCGCAGAAATCGATTGGCGATATAACGATCCTGTGCACCGACAAAATGCAGCACTTCCACAATCGGCCGGTTCGCCGCCATTGCGCCACGGGTCGCAAATGAGACCGAGATAATCGTCGCCATCACCACAAGAATGAGAATGCCCGTTCCCGCAAATACGACCGCTCCCGTCATCGAGCGCATCTGCTCGATCCAGGCGCGGTGATCGTCGACACTCGCTGCAGTTGTTATTTGAGTGATACTGCGGCGAAGCGCTGCAAGATCTGGCGTCGCTCCCGGGGCGATCCGCGCGACGATGACTCTCGGGACCGGGAGATCGTCGAGGGATAGTCCTGTGCCTAGCCATGGCTCCAGCAGTTTTGCAGATTCCGCCGCCGTATAGGGACGCACATCGAGTATGCCAGACTGGGCGCGCAACGCATCCGAGATAGCTCTTGCGTCCCGTTCGATGTCGCGGCCGGGTGCAGGACGAATTTGTATCGTCAATTCGCTGGCAACTTCGGATTGCCATTCGGACGCGGACGCCCGCACCAGAAGTACTGCGCCTGTCGTGATGGATGCCAGGAACGTCATGATGGCGACAACCGCAATCAGCGCGCGACCGGCAATCGACCCACGCGGAACGATCGGCGCTGTATTACGCGCGCTTGCACCGGCTTCCGACGTTTCGTCGCCGAGATCCATCATTGTGCAAGACTCATCGTGCCCACCTCAGTCATAAATATGCAACCGCGATTCATGCAACACCATGCGGCGCGCTTCATACTGATCCATTAGCGCAATATCGTGTGTGGCAATAATGACGGCGGTCCCCGTCGTGTTCAATTGGATAAACAGACTGAGCAGCCGTCGCGCCAAAGATGGATCGACATTGCCCGTAGGCTCGTCCGCGAGAAGCAACTGCGGACGTGCAATGACGGCGCGTGCGATGGCCGCGCGTTGTTTTTCACCGCCGGACAATATCGGCGGCAGCGCGTCCATGCGGTGCCCGAGCCCGACCCACTTCAGAAGGTCGATGACTTCGCGGCGGTAGCTCGATTCATCGCGGCCCATCACGCGGAACGGTAACGCGACATTCTCATAGGTCGTCATGTGATCGAGCAGCCGGAAATCCTGCAGCACGATTCCGATTCGCGAGCGCAAATCGGCGCGGGAATCCTTGTCCAGCAGCGAGACGTCGTTGCCGAACAGATTGACCAGCCCGCGCGTCGGCCGCAGCGAGAGAAATAGCATGCGCAACAGCGACGTCTTGCCGGCACCCGATGGACCCGTGAGAAACTGGAACGAGTGAGGCGGAATCTGGAAGGTCAGGTCGCGCAGAATTTCGGGGCCCAACCCGTAACGCAAACCGACATTTTCGAACCGGACCAAGCCTAGCTCCGTTCGATGCGAGCGATAACGGCGCGGCTTGACTTGCTCCCGCAGGCCGATGCCCAGGGGCAGCCATCCCGGCAGCCGAAAATGACAGTTGTGTCCGTTATGGTTTCCGATTCGTTAACGGACGGCGGATAGCCTCGATGCGGTCTCACTTTGGCGATTCGTCCCATGCAAATTGTCTGCCCTCATTGTACGACATCTTACGCCGTCAACCCGGCCAATTTCGGCGATGCTGGCCGCAAGGTTCGCTGCGCCCGCTGCCAGGAAGTATGGCAGGCACGGCCGGAACCGGTCCAGGAGATGGCGGGCGCCGGAGCGGGAAACGATTTTTCCCGCCTAGATAATGACCCGAACGCTGAACAAGCATGGCAGGAAGGCGACGCGCCTCACGTCGAAAGTCCCTCCATTTCGGGCGACTGGCCCGACCCGCGCGATTCTCGCGCCGCCAACGATTCCGATGCCAATTGGCCCGCAGCCGCTCAGCATGACGAGGCCGTGGATCACGACGACCCGCCGCGGCCATCGCGATTCCGAAGCCTCGGACGTCCGATCTCACCCTTCGGCGGCCGGCTGAAATGGCCAACTTCTGTCAGTCTCAACACAGTATGCGTCGCGATGGGTGCCATGGTTCTGGCACTGGTTATCTGGCGTAGCGACGTGGTGCGGCTGATGCCGCAGACCGGGGCATTTTTCAAGATGGTGGGCGTCGGCGTAAACTTGCGCGGCCTTGCCATCGATGACGTCAAGGTCACCACCGAAATGGCCGGCAACAAGCCGGTTCTCCTGATCGAAGGCACGATCACTGACATCACGCGCAAAGCGGTCGAAATCCCGCGGTTGCGATTTATCGTCCGTGACGCGAAGGGCTCGGACCTCTACGCGTGGAATGCCGTCCTCGAACAGCCGTCTCTAATTCCCGGTGAAAAAGCCTGGTTCAAGACGAGGCTGGCCACGCCGCCCGCGGAAGGCCGCGAAATTGCCGTGAGGTTCTTCCACAAACTGGATCTGTCGACCGGAGGAACCCCCGCGCGATTGCAATGGACGGCCATGAAACCGTTACCGCAGAGGACGGCGCTGAAGCGTTGGATATTCTGACGCGCGACAGCGGCGCATTCGACCTGCTGCTCACCGATATCCAGATGCCCGTGATGGACGGAATTGCGCTGGCCCTTGCGGCGGCCCGCGACTATCCGCAACTCGTTATTCTTCTCATGACCGGATTTGCCGATCAGCGCGAGCGTGCGTCAGGCCTCGATGCCATCGTGCATGACGTGATTACCAAGCCATTCGCAGTTGCCGATATTCGCACCGCCGTCGCCGACGCCCTGGCGACGCGTAAAAAAGACTGAAGTTGGCGATCACTCGGCCAGTTGCGATGCGACTTCATCTGAACGCAGCGTCAACCGCGACAGCACAAACGCAATCACAGCACACACGGCAATTGTCGTCACCATCGGCAGCGCCTTGCCATTGAAGAACGCGCTCGCGACCCCGATCATCAACGCGCCCGTGATCATCTGGAGCGTTCCTCCCAGTGCCGATGCCATCCCCGCAATTGGGCCATGGTCTTCAAGCGACAGCACCATCGTTGAGGGAATGACGAGACCGAGCCAGGCGAAGGCGACGAACAACAGCGTCATTAGAACGGCAAGGCTATCCACGCCCGATGCGATGACCACAAACATCAGAACCGACATCGCCGTGTAGCAGGCGACCGCGACCGATACGACACGCGCGATGCCGAAGCGCTCCGCAAGAAAGCCACTGAACTGCGAGGCGCCGATGAACCCAATCGCATTCAGCGAGAAGGCGAGGCTATATTGGGTCGGCGTCAACCCGAAGTGGCCAATATAGATGAATGACGAACTGGCAAGAAACGCAAAGAAGCTCGCCATGCCGAAGCCGCCGATAAACGTCAGCCCCAGAAACCGCCAGTCATGAAAAAGCACGCCGAAACCATCGAGCACACTGCGCACGCTGACTTCAACGCGCTCCTCCGGCGGTCGCGTCTCCTTGAGAACGAACGCAACCAGCAGGAACGACAATATCGCGGCAATTGTTACGGCTGCGAAAACGGCTCTCCAGCCAAACGGCACGATCAGCGCGCTGCCCGTGAGCGGCGCGAGAATAGGCGACACGCTGAATACAAGCATGATCAGCGACATCAGGCGCGTCGCGTCGGCACCCGTATGCAGATCGCGAATGATCGCGCGTGGAATCACCATGACGGATGCCGCACCCAGTCCCTGCACAAACCGAAAAAAGATCAACCAATCGATGCTGGGCGCGAGGCCGCAGCCGATGCCGCCGAGCGCAAACACCACGATGCCGAAATACAACGGTGGCTTGCGCCCCACCATATCCGAGATCGGTCCGTAAAATATCTGGCAGACCCCAAACGACACGAAGAAGATCATTAGCGTCATCTGCGTGGCAGCGGTCGAGGCATGAAGATCCGCCGCGATCGCCGGAAGCGCGGGCAGATACATGTCGATTGCGAACGGGCCGATGGCGGAAAGCAGACCGAGAACGATGGCGTTGCGTGCAAAGCTGGTTGTCATGAGGCGGCATTTCCCGCTAATTCGTGTCGATAATGTGAAGGGGCGGATCGCGCATGGCTGACAAAGACGAAAAGGTGGCGCTTGTAACAGGTGCCGCACGTGGCATCGGCCTTGCGGCCGCAAAGCGCTTTCTCGCGGATGGCTGGCGTGTCGCGCTGCTCGATATTGAGGTTGAGACGTTGCGCACAACCATGACGACGCTGGCGAAACCGAACGCAACCCTTGCGCTCGAATGCGACGTATCGGACGCGAGAGCCGTTGCTAATGCCATTGCGAAAGTGGGCGAGCGATTCGGCCGGCTCGATGCCCTCGTCAACAATGCCGGCATAGCGATCTTCAAGCCATTGCTGGAGACAACGCAGGACGACTGGAATCGCGTGCTCGCCGTCAATCTCAGCGGGCCGTTTATATGCACGCAAGCTGCGGCACCGCTGATGCGCGAACATGGGGGTGGTGCAATCGTCAACATCACGTCGATCTCGGGACTTCGCGCCTCGACGCTGCGAACCGCCTACGGCACCAGCAAGGCGGGTCTCGCGCATCTCACCAAGCAATTCGCCGTCGAGCTTGCGACGCTCGGCATTCGCGTCAATGCGGTGGCACCCGGTCCCGTCGATACCGCGATGGCCAAGGCGGTTCATACGCCTGCCATTCGTGCCGATTATCACGACACCATTCCGCTCAATCGCTACGGACTTGAAGAAGAACTCGCCGAGGCAATCTTCTTTCTGTGCAGCGATCGCGCAAGCTACATCACCGGTCAGGTGCTGGCTGTCGACGGCGGATTCGAGGCCACGGGAATCGGACTGCCGACACTGCGCGGTGAAGGCCGCAACGGTTAGCCCCGCGTTCATTTGCGTTCCGCAACCGCCTTCATATTCGCAAGGCCCTCGGCGAACTGGCCGCCGACCATTTTGTCCATATTCATGATGACGTGCATGATCTTGAATTTGTACGGGATTGGCCCGCGCATCGTCCATGTGACGTCAGTTGCGCCGCCTTCAGGCTTCATTGTGAATTCGGCTTTGTTGTGAGCTTCAAAGGGCGCAAGGAAATCGAGCTTGATATCGATGCGCGATGGCGACGTATCGAGAATTTCCATGCGACCGCTGCCGATGTTCTTGTTGCCGGTCCATTCGTAAACCGAGCCCTTGCCGCTCGGCGCGCCGCTGTAAGTGCGCTTCATCGCGGGATCTATTTTTTCGTAAGGCGACCATGAAGCCCAGTTCTTATAATCGTTGATGAGCGGATAGATCTTATCTGCAGGCGCGTTGATGAGTGTGGAACGTTGCACGACAAACGTATCCGGCTTCATCGCCGCGAGAATCAAAATAATAGCGATCGCGGCGGCGAGAACCGCGCCAACAATTGTCAGAACCGTCATCACTAGCTTTCTCCGTGGTAGTGTCGATAAAATCGCGGGCATGATTTATGCCTTCGCCAGAAATTCTTCGAGCTGATCGAACGTGCCGCCGAAACCTTGCTGCATGGATCCGAACATGCCTTCAAACATCGCGCGCTCCTCGTCGGTCGGATTGACCGGGCCACCACGCAGTTCGAGCGTGGTTTTGCCGCCATGTTCAGTAAAGGTGAGGGTGTTCAGGATTTCGAGCGGCCATGTCGCGCTGAATGGTGCGCGCGCGACCCCTCCTACCGCATCCGAAAACGAATTGACGAACACGATACTTTCAGGCTTCGCGATCTCGCGGTAGACAAATCGTCCCCACCAAATTTGTCCATCCGGCATTTTCATGCCGTAGTGAAAATGTCCGCCGGGCTTGAACTCGAATTTTGCAACGTCGAGCTTGCAGCCTTTCGGCCCCCACCATTGCCCGAAAGCTTCTGCTTCCGACCATGCCTTCCACACAAGATCGCGAGGCGCGTCGAAGGTGCGGGAGATCATGAATTCTTTGCTCATTATCGGGCCTCCAACTCACTTCGCTGGCAATGGATGCGCAAAACTCCACGCACGTCCGCAGGGATCGGAGACTTCCGCATAGCGCGCGCCCCAGAAGGCGTCCCACGGCGGCATCGTGACTTTCGCAGGAATATCCTGATGTTTCCATGCTGCGCGCGATGCTCGGGAAAATCATCCATTAGAAAAACGACTGCACCGTTGATAATGAGGTGCGCATGCATCAGCCGCTTGCCGTCGTCCGCGGGCATGCGCATGACTTCGGTCGCGCCAAGGGCCTTCCTGTAGAACTCGATGGCGTCAATCGCGCCTTTGACACAGAGATGCGGGATGAGTGGGGGCAGCTTGTCGGTCATGCAAAACTCCTCGGCTACAATTTTGATTGAGTGTCGGCGAACTGGTCGGCGTTATTTCTTTGCTGGCGTCCGCTTTTTGGATATCTGGCGTTTTGCGGTTTTGGGTTTGTCTTTCGATTGAAGCCTGTCGAGATATTCTTCGAGACGATCGAGGCGCACTTCCCAGAAGCGCCGGTACTTTTCGAGCCAATCATCGACCTCTTTGAGAGCGACCGCATCGATCCGGCAGGGACGCCACTGTGCCTCGCGGCTTCGCGTGACAAGCCCCGCACCCTCCAGCACCTTGAGATGCTTCGACACTGCCGGCAGGCTCATATTAAACGGCTCTGCCAATTTCATGACAGACGTTTCCCCCGTCGCAAGCCTCGCCAGAATCGCTCGACGCGTCGGGTCGGCCAGTGCTGAAAATTTCAGGCTGAGGCGGTCGGCCTGCATTGAATTAAACCATCTGGTTAATTAACTTATTGGTTAAGTACAACGCGACTGAAAAATTGTCAAGCGCAGCAATACTATTTACGTTAGGAATTTTTCCGGCGGAAAACCGGAGGCGTCCGCTCAATAATCCTTGAGCAGCCGCTCGATGTAGTCGAGTTCGATCTGAGGCCGAGACGGATCGGCGAGACGCCGCCGCAGTTCCTCCAGAATGCGCCGGACACGCTGGACATCGATCTCGCCCGGAATTTTCACAGTCAGATCGTCACTCCATTCACGACCGCTTAGAGGACGACCGAGCGGATCGGTGCTGTTGGCGCTGTTTTGCTGGCGGCCCATCTTGTTGCCCGGTCCACCATCCTGTCCTTCACCCGGCTGCATCGACTGCGCCAGATTCTGCGCGCCCTTGCGCAATGCCTCGAGTGCGCGGCCTTGCGAATCGACGGCGCTCTCCGCATTGCCTTGACCGAGCTGGCCGCCGGCATCGCCCATTGCGGAATCGGCATCGCCGAGTGAGTCGCCGCCATCCTGCTGCGCGTCGTCGCCCTGTCCCGGTTGGCCCTTTTGGCTCGGCACCATGCCGTTCTTCTTCATGCCATCCAGCAGCTTGCCGAGACGTTCACGCAGCGCCTGCTGATCCTGACGCAGTCCATTCATCGGGCTCTGATCGTTAGGCTGACCGCGGCTGCGATCGCCGCGCGAATCCTGCCCTTGCTTGTAAGTCTTGTCGCGCAACTGCTGTTGCTTGCGGATGACGTCTCCGAGTTCGTTCAGCGCCTGCTCCATGTCGCCATCGCCACCCTGACCGGGCTGCGCCATCTGCAGATTTTCCAGCATCTGCTGCATCTGGTCGAGCAACGCACGCGCCGCGTCCTTGTCGCCGGATTTTGCCAGGCGCTCCAAACGATCCAGCATGTTCTTGAAGTCCTGCTGACGCATGACCTTCGCATTCGGGTCCAGCGGACGCGCCAATTGCTGCGGGTTGTTGCGCGACTGCTCGGCGAGCTGGCGCATGAAATTATCGAGCGCGGCACGCAGGTTGTCGGTGAGCTTTTTGATCTCTTCGTCGCTGGCTCCGCGTTCAAGCGCCTGCTTCAGCGCCTCTTGCGCTGCGCGCAGAGCTTTATCAACATCCGTGATGTTGCCATCTTCGATCGTAACAGCAAGTGCCCACATATTGTCGACGGTCTCGCGCATCGCATCCTTGGAGTTGGCGCGCCCAAGCTGCGATGAAATGCTGCGCACACCTAGGTATTGTCCCATCTCCGGCATGAAGGCTTCCGGCGCAATCAGCAACGCTTCCAGCGCAATCAGCACCAGTGGTTTCTGATTGGCATCGAGCGCGAGTATACGGCGCTGCTCGATCAGAGCTCGCGCCAGCGGTTTGACAAACAGACGTTCTGGAAGCCGCATCGCGAAAGGTTCGCTGCGGCCTTCATTGCCAGCTTCATCCTTGGCCGTGAGTGTGAGCGTCACGTCAGCCCCGGCGTAGGGATGTTCACTCAAGTCCTTTACCGTCTGTCCGACACCGTTGCGCGTGCGCGCGTTAGGCAGTCCCAACGGGTATTCAGGCGCATCGAACAAAGGCTGCGCCGTTGCGTCGGCAGCAGGAGGCGAGAATTGCGCGCGCGCTTCGGTGACGCCGTAGTCGTCTTCGAGCTTGTAGGACAGCAGCAGCGATCCCTTGGCCTGTCTTTCGGGATCCTTGGCAAGCACAATTGTGGGCGGACGGTCGGGCTGCGCTTTGAAGGTCCACTGCGGCTGGCCCGCAGATGAGCGGATGCGTGCCGTGCCATCGCCCGCAATCGTAAAATGCCGCTCGTTGGTTGCTTGCGGCACCTTGTCCGTGACCGGCGCCTCGGTAACGCTTCCGCCCACACTGACATCGAGCGTGCCTCCGCTCGATCGTACGATCAGCGCGCTACCGGCCGGAACGGAAATTGGCGTCGAGTCGGACGGCTGAGCAGTCTCGTTCGCCGACGCCGTCAGGATGACGGGCGGACGGCCAGTATAAGGCGGCGGCGTTACCCACGCATCGACACGCATGGCCGCTCCGGAGAATGCGCCATCCCAATCGAAGGCCGCCATGACGCGTGAAAGACGATCGTTTCCGGCTGCGATGAATGTCGCAGCCATCAGCACGATCACAAGTCCGCGCAATGCCCATGGATCGTGCAAGGCCAACCGCGGCGACGGAAGCCCCGCGCGAATCTTTCTGATCGACGCAAGCGTTCGCGCGCGTTGTTCCTCCCACAAAGCCTTTGAAATAGGATCGTGCGATTTCAGCGTATCGGTTAACGCGGTTGCGGGGCGATGGGCGATACCGGTGCCGCGGTCCAGGCGACGCAGCGCATCCGCTCGCGTCGGCCAGCGAAAACGAATTGCCGGCAGCAAGGCTGCGATCGCGAGCACCAGAAAGAGTGCGAACAAGACGATACGAAGTAGGAAGGGAAGAACCACCCACGCACCGGCCCAGGAAACCGCCAGAAACAGGCCCGCGACAGTCAGCAATCGTGCCGCATGTGGCCAGCAGCGTTCCCAGGCGACCGCCAACCGTGCCCGCTGCAAGGCCTGCGCGAGCTGTTGCCGCCGAACCGTTTCAGGATCGCGGGCAGCCTCTTTAGCTTTGTGTCCACGACCGATCAAAAGGCTCTCCGTGTCGTCTGGACACCATCCTATCACAAGGGCGGCAATGAGGCATGTCCCGGACCGGCCAACTCACATGCAATTGCGCGGCTTTGCATCCCGGCAGGAGAGCGTGACCTGCCTTCGATCAACCCCTAACGTGCGCCGAGCTAACCCCAGGAAGGATACAAGATGGACAAAAAGACTTTCGACAAGGGCGTGGAAGTGCGCACCGCCGTGCTCGGCAAGCAATACGTCGAGAACGCGCTGAAGAACGTCGACGAATTCAACAAACCGTTTCAGGAACTGGTGACGGAGTATTGCTGGGGTGCCGTCTGGGGCCGCGACGAGTTGCCGCGCAAAACTCGCAGCATGCTCAACCTCGCGATGATCGCGATCCTGAATCGCCCGCATGAATTGAAGCTGCACATCAAGGGTGCGCTCACCAACGGCGTGACCAAGGATGAAATCCGCGAAATTTTCATGCAGGTCGCGATCTACGCAGGCGTACCCGCAGCAGTCGACAGCTTTCGCATTGCACGTGAAGCTTTCGCCGAAGTCGCGAAAACCTGAGGCCGAAAATGGACATTGGATTTATCGGTCTCGGCCGCATGGGTTTTCACATGACTCGACGGCTTGTCGAATCGAAACACAAGCTCATCGTCCACGATACCAATGCGGAAGCAGTCAAAGCCCTGACCGCACTGGGCGCCGAAGCCGCCTCCACGCCGCGCGAGGTCGCGGATCGTGCCGAGACGGTGATGGCAAGTCTGCCATCGCTCGATGCGTCGCTGAATGTCGCAACCGGCAAGGACGGCGTGATCGAAGGCAAACGAGTAAAACGCTTTGTCGATCTGTCGACCATCGGCTCGCATATGGCGATTCGAATCCACGACCTGCTTGCCAAGCGCAATATCGCGCAACTCGACAGTCCCGTGAGCGGCGGCGTCGGTGGCGCGGAGAAAGGCACACTCGCCGTGATGGTGTCGGGGCCGCGCGCCGATTTCGATCTCTTGAAGCCAGCACTCGATGTCATCGGAAAGGTTTTCTACATCGGCGCGAAGCCCGGCTCGGCCCAGACGATGAAGCTCGTCAATAATCTTCTCTCGGCGACCGCAGTCGCCGCAACCTCCGAAGCCGTCGTGATTGGCGTGAAAGCCGGGCTCGATGCAGGCGTGATGATCGACGTCATCAATGCCGGTTCGGGAATGAACACGGCGAGCCGCGACAAATTTCCCCGCGCGATTTTGCCGCGCACCTTCGACTTCGGATTTATGGGAAGTTGTCATCAAAGAAATGGGCGCGGAGTCCGATTTCACATCGGCAATTCAGCCGATTGAGAAATCCGCAGGGGTCATCGTGAAGGGCAAAGCATCGTAACGGTCGTCAGGGCTCAATCTTCAAAGCCAATTCTTCAAAGCCATGGCGCTTGCTTGTCCATCGCAATCAGCGCGTCAGCATCGATGCGCGGGCGCACGACCGCATATTGCCCGTCCTTGACCAGAACTTCCGGCACCAGAGCACGCGTGTTGTAAAACCCGGACTGAACCGCGCCATATGCTCCAGCCGTCATGATCGCGAGCAGATCGCCAGATTGCGGTTCCGGCAGCTCGCGGTCGAGCGCGAGATAGTCGCCGCTTTCACATACCGGGCCGACTACATCGGCAACGATGTTGCGCGCGCCCTTTTTGGCTTCGCGCACAGGCAGAATATCGTGGTGCGCTTCATAGAGCGTCGGACGAATGAGATCGTTCATCGCCGCGTCGATAATGACGAAGTTCTTGGCGTCACCGTGCTTCACGTAGATGACGCGCGTGACGAGAATACCTGCGTTGCCGACGATCATGCGCCCCGGCTCGAAAAGTAGAGTACAGCCGAGATTATGCGTGACGCGCTTGACCATGTCGGCATAGGCGAGTGGTGCGGGTGGCGCTTCGCGATCCGCATGATAGGGAATGCCGAGGCCGCCGCCGAAATCAACATGCGAAATGGTGTGGCCGTCGGCGCGCAGCGTCCGCACGAAATCCGTGAGCACCCGAAACGCCGCTTCGAGTGGCACAAGATCCGTGATCTGGCTGCCGATATGCATGTCGACGCCGGCGAGAACTTGTTCTCCGACTTGCCCGTTGAGATCTTTGCATGACCGCCCGAGTCAATGTCGGGATTGACGCGTACCGAAATGCGCGCAAGACGTCCCGTCTCGACGGCCAACTTCGACAGCAAGTCCAGTTCGGGTTCAGACTCGACATTGATGCAGAGAATATTCTCGGCCAGCGCCTGACGCAGTTCGATCTCTGTCTTGCCGATTCCCGAGAACACGATTTTTTCCGGCGGAATGCCTGCCGCACGCGCGCGCTTGAGTTCGCCGCCTGAGACGACATCCGCCCCCGCGCCGAGTTTCGCCAGCGTCTTCAAAACCGACTGATTGGAATTGGCCTTCATGGCGTAACACACAAGCGTGCTCACGCCCGAGAACGCCTCAGCGAATACCCGGTAGTGCCGCTCAAGCGTAGCGGTGGAATAACAATAAAATGGTGTGCCGACCTCATCGGCAAGCACGGTGAGATTCACCGCCTCGGCGTGGAGCACGCCGTCACGATACTGGAAATGATTCATGCCTAACGATCCGGTTCTGACATTCGTATCACAATTTTCCGCAGGCACCCTTTACGAATGTCAGAACCAAAGGATCGCTAGAATTTTTATTTGCTCGTGTCCTTCGTATCCGGCGTTCGTGCCGATGGCGTTGCGGAACGAGACGAACGCCGGATGCGGGACACGAGGTCAATCCAGGATCGGATCGAGGATGATACGTTTCTTGGGGCCCTTAGGCGCAATGATCGACTTGTCGCTGTTGGTTGTCGTATCGTACACATTGCCTTGCGCCGTCGCTGCGGGCTGCGCCGCAGCCGAATTGTTGTCGTCAGCCTGACCCGGCGCGCCCTGATAGCCCG
>JAPLPA010000274.1 GCA_026400415.1 Afipia sp.
TCGGCTGGGTGATCGATCTCGTCACGTCGATCCGCTCGATGCGGTCGGAAATGAACGTGCCGGTCGCGACGCTGTTTCCGCTGACGCTTGTCGGTGCGTCCGCCGATATCAAATCGCGCGCGGAACGCTGGAGCGATGTGCTCAAGCGTCTTGCGCGGCCCGGCGATATTTCATTTGCCGACCGCGCGCCAGACGGTTCGGTGCAGTTGCTTGTTCGCGGTGAAGTCGCGGCAATTCCGCTCAAGGGAGTGATCGACCTTGCGGCGGAGAAAACGCGCCTCGACAAAGAACTCGCGCGGGCCGAAGGCGACATCGCGCGCGTCGATGCGAAACTCGGCAACGAAAAATTCGTCTCCAACGCGCCGGAAGAAGTCATCGACGAGCAGCGCGAGAAGCGCGACGAAGCGGAAATGCGCAAAACCAAGATCGTCGAGGCGCTGGAACGATTAAAAGGCGCAGCGTAGCGGCGCGGGGATAGTGGCTTTCGATCACGTTTTGCGTCAGGCGATGCGATCTTGTTGCCGCCGCCGTTCCGCCATTCGATTCCAAGTCCGTCACTGTTTCGCCATTGCGTCCGAAAACGGCTTGCTGAGAAAACGCGAGCCTTTCATTCCATAGCGCCATGGAAGTTCGACAGCCTTTGTAATCCCGATGCGGACGCCCGAGGCGATCCCCGGCCTTTTCGTTCGCGCGAAGATCTCAATCGGCGGCGCATCCAGGGCCTTGTTGTTTAGTTTGTCGCTGACGCCAAGCGCCTCGCAGACTTTGCCCGGGCCGGAACACAAATTCCGTTCTTCGGTCACACCGCGCCTCCGCTTCATCGCTGCAATTCCGAACGTCGGTTCAATCGCGCGAACCAATACGGCACTCGCCGAGCCTTCCTTTTCGCAAACGAAATTCATGCACCAGTGAATGCCGTAAGACCGATACACGTAAAGAAATCCGGGCGGCCCGAACATCACCCTATTGCGCGGCGTCGGCCCATTGAATGAGTGCGCCGCCGGCTCAGTGTGATGATAGGCCTCGACCTCGACGATGATGCCGCCGACGCCGTTCACCAGCAGCGTCGCGCCGACTAGATCGGGCGCAACTTTGAGAACGCTGCGGGCAAAGAACGCTTTCGTCAAAGCGCGGCCCGGTGCAATTTCAGTACGTTTTTCGGCCATCTGACATCGTGGAAATGCTAAGGATTCCAGATTAGTATGGACGGGCGTGCTTGTGTCGGCAAACTGCCGCGCCTAGATAAAGCGCAGGAATTACGGGACTTTCATGGTCGTTCTCATTGATACCGTCTCCAAGACTCAGGTGCGCCCGCGCCACCCGGAGAAGGTCAACCGGCCGGATGCGCTGTCGCCAGCAAAGCCGGACTGGATTCGTGTGCGCGCGCCGAATTCGCGCGGCTATGCCGACACCCGCAAGATTGTGAAAGAAAACGGCCTCGTCACAGTTTGCGAGGAGGCGGGCTGCCCGAATATCGGTGAGTGTTGGGACAAGAAGCACGCGACGTTCATGATTATGGGCGACACCTGCACGCGCGCTTGCGCGTTCTGCAACGTGAAAACGGGGATGCCCGATGCGCTCGATGCGGCGGAGCCGGATCATGTTGCACTCGCGGTCTCGAAACTTGGTCTCGCGCATGTTGTCATCACGTCTGTCGATCGCGACGACCTTGATGACGGCGGCGCCGGTCATTTCGCGCGCACCATCCGCGCCATTCGGGCAAGCTGCCGAACCACGACGACTGAAATCCTGACGCCGGATTTTCTGCGCAAAGAGGGCGCTCTTGAGCAGGTCGTGGCGGCCAAGCCTGACGTGTTCAACCACAACCTCGAAACAGTACCGTCGCACTATCTCACGGTGCGTCCCGGTGCGCGGTATTTTCATTCGATCCGTTTGCTGCAGCGGGTGAAGGAAATGGACCCGACGATTTTCACCAAATCGGGCATCATGGTCGGCCTTGGCGAAGAACGTCATGAAGTGTTGCAGGTGATGGACGATCTTCGTTCGGCGGACGTGGATTTTCTCACCATCGGGCAATATCTGCAGCCGAGCCTTAAGCATCACGCGGTCATGCGTTACGTGCCGCCGGACGAATTCGAGAGCTACGAGAAGGTCGCCTACACCAAGGGTTTCCTGATGGTGTCGGCCAGTCCACTCACACGATCCTCGCATCATGCCGGCGAGGATTTCGCCAAGCTGCAGGCGGCGCGCGCCGCGGCCACGCGTTAATTTTCAATGCCGCAATTTGCCAACAAGCGCCGCGTCCGTCACAGCGCGGAGAAAATGTTCGATCTCGTCGCGGACGTCGAGCGCTATCCCGAATTCGTGCCGCTATGCCGCTCGCTGAAAATCAAGCAACGCACGCAAGCCCAAGATGGAAACGAGATTGTAGTTGCTGACATGACGGTGTCGTTTCAGCTCGTCAGCGAGACGTTCACAAGCCGCGTCACGTTGGATCGCACCAATCTAAAAATCCTCGTTGAGTATCTCAAGGGGCCGTTCAGCAAACTTGAGAACAAGTGGACCTTTGAGCCGCGAGGCGATGATGCATCCGATGTCGGGTTTTTCATCGCCTATGAATTCAGGAATCGGATGCTCGCGGTGTTGATGGGCGCGATGTTCGACGTCGCTTTCCAGCAGTTCGCCGCGGCGTTCGAGAAACGCGCGGACGCGATCTATGGGGCGCCGCGGGTGAACGCTTTTTGATCGGCGACTGTGGGCCTCGCGCCATCTCCATCAGCATTTTCAATGCCTCGATGACGGATCGCTGACGAACATTGCTGCGGCCAACCGCGCCGAACCGGCATTCCTTGTGGGCGATACGGCCATCGCGCGACGCAACGGCGAGGTGCACAAGGCCGACCGGCTTGCCGGGCTTTGCGCCGCCGGGACCTGCAATGCCTGTGATAGATACCGCGAGGTCAACATCGGCGTGTTCGAGCGCGCCAAACGCCATCGCAGTTGCGGTCTCTTTGCTGACTGCGCCGAAAGCATCGATTGTCGCCAGGTCAACGCCGAGCATCGCGTGCTTGGCGGCGTTGGAGTAGGTGATGTACCCGCGCTCGATCACGTCGGACGAGCCCGGAATGTCGGTGAGGGCGGCTGCGACCATTCCGCCCGTGCAGGATTCGGCAGTGGCGATGGTGAGCTTGCGCATCCGGCAAAGGTCCAGCAGTGAGCGGGACAATGCGCGAGAGGCGCTGTTCATGCTAGTTGATGTCCCAAGGCAGACGGATCGTTGCGGCCGCGGTTGCGGCGATGCCTTCCTGCCGTCCGGTGAATCCAAGGCGTTCGCTTGTTGTTGCCTTCACGGCAATGCGTGACTGGGGGAGTCCGGTGATCTCCGAAATTTTCGCGCGCATCGCGTCGCGCAGCGGGCCGATTTTCGGCGCTTCGCAAATCATCGTGACTTCTAAATTGGCGATACGCCCGCCGCGTGCGGCGACGAGTCCGACGGCGTGTTTGAGAAATTGATCGGAGGCCGCACCTTTCCATTTCGGATCGCTCGGCGGAAAATGCGAGCCGATATCGCCGTCCGCCAGCGCACCCAGAATGGCGTCCACAATCGCGTGCAGTCCGACATCGCCGTCGGAGTGTGCAAGAAATCCGCGATTGAAGGGTACGCGCACGCCGCACAGCATCAGGTGATCCCCATCGGTCAGTGCATGCACGTCGTAGCCGGTGCCGGTGCGGATGTCGCCGAGTGCCGCCCTCAGACGCGCTTCCTCGCGCGCGAAATCTTCTGGTGTGGTAAGTTTCATATTGAGAGCATCGCCTTCAAAGGTCGCCACCGTCAATCCCGCCCATTCGGCAAGAGCTGCGTCGTCGGTGAAATCGTCGCGGCCCTCATTCGCCGCCTTGCGGTGTGCGGCAAGAATGACATCGAAACGAAAAGCCTGCGGTGTTTGTGCGATCCGCAACTGCGCGCGATCGGGCGTCGCCGTTACCGCGCCGGATGCATCCACAACCTTCACAGTATCGGTCACCGGAACGACGGGAATAGCAGCGCCCGTGATCAGCGCGGCTCCGATGGCGCGCGAGATCACTTTGTCGGTGACAAACGCGCGGGCGGCGTCGTGGATGAGAACGATTTCGGGCGCGTGTGCGGCCAGCGCTTCAAGTCCGGCACGCACCGATGCCTGACGTGTCGCGCCGCCATTCACCGCCGGCTGATATTTCAGATCGCAAACCGCCTCGTCGAAAATGTCTGCGTCGTCCGGATTGCGAACCGGTTGCACGGCTGAAATATCGGGATGGACACAAAACGGCTCCATCGCCCGTGCCAGAACCGTTCGGCCGCCGATTGAACGATATTGTTTTGGGCCGCCACTTCCGGCTCGCAACCCGCGGCCGGCTGCAACGATGATGGCGGCGGTCCGCTTTGGGGTTGGCATGGTTTGTTGACTACCGTCTGGGCGAGGGCGAAACGAGCTGTCCGCGCAATGGTGCGCGGCATACCACATCCGCGCGAAAAGCAGCACGATTCCATAGCTGTGGGTAGAATTGCTGAATTTGTTGCGTTGCACTTGCATCAGCGATAGACTTGTCTAAAGTGTAGGCATAATGTTATTTTGCACAATAATTGAGCTAGATGGCGTCAGCAATGAAGCTGGGTCCATTCGAAAAAGAGAACCGCTGTGAACGGCTCGGCATCACCGCGTCAGGCAAATTTGACGATTGGCGACATCCAGATCGCCAACAATGTACTCCTTGCGCCGATGTCCGGGGTTACGGATGCGCCGTTCCGGCGTTTGACCGCCGAACTGGGAGCCGGACTCGTTGTTTCCGAAATGACAGCAAGTGACGATCTCGCGCGCGGCCGCGCGATGTCGGTTCTGCGCTGCGAGGCATCCGGTGTCGGTCCTCATGTCGTACAGCTCGCAGGCTGCGAAACGCACTGGATGGCCGAAGGCGCGCGCATCGCGGAAGCGGGTGGTGCAGACATTATCGACATCAACATGGGATGTCCGGCGCGGCACGTCACGGGCGGTCAATCCGGCTCGGCGCTCATGCGTGACCTTGATCACGCGCTACGATTGATCGAAGCCACTGTTACGGCGGTGAAGATTCCCGTGACCCTCAAGATGCGACTGGGATGGGACGAGCGCTCGTTAAATGCTCCGGAACTTGCTCGCCGCGCCGAATCCACCGGCGTTCGCATGATTACAGTTCATGGGCGGACGCGCTCGCAATTTTATAAAGGAAATGCCGATTGGAGTGCTGTGCGCGCTGTCAAAAACGCGATCACAATTCCCCTCGTCGTCAACGGCGACATTACGACTTATGAGAATGCACTCAGCGCGCTCGATGAATCCGGTGCGGACGCCGTGATGATAGGGCGGGGAGCGCAGGGGCAACCATGGCTACCCGGTCAAATCGCGAGACGTTTGATGGGTGGAGCGGCGGAGACTGCACCGTGTCTCGATGTTCAGCTTAAATTTCTCGTTCGACTCTATGATTCGGTAGTCGAGCACTATGGCGCGCGTGTCGGGCTGCGGCATGCGCGCAAACATCTGAGTTGGGCGCTTGACGTCGCTTCCAGTGGAACCGCATCGTCTGCGCAAACGATCAAGCGTTGGCGTCAAAACATTCTTACCTCGACCGATCCAGCAGAGGTTCGGAAATCGCTTCACGATGCATTCGAGGATTTTGCCTGGAGCATTGCGGCATGAGCGATGCGGCAGAAAAATACATGCTCATGTCGAATGGCAGCGACGCCATTCTGAATGCATTGCCTAATCCAGTCCTGCTGATCGCGCCGTATGGAAAAATCGTCGATGCGAATATCGCAACTGAGACATTTTTCGAAACATCGATTCCCCATCTGCAACGCCAGATGTTGCGCGAACTGGTGCCCTTCGGGAGTCCGCTGCTCGCTTTGATCGATCAGGTTCGGCACACGGGATCGGCCGTCAACGAGTACAAGGTCGATCTTGGTACGCCACGGATCGGCGGTGACCGGCAGGTCGATCTTCACGTCGCGCCGCTTGCGGAGCGTCCCGGTCATATCGTGGTGATGCTCCAAGAGCGCACCATTGCCGACAAGATGGACCGGCAACTCACACACCGAAGCGCCGCCCGCTCGGTCATCGCGCTTGCTGCAATGCTGGCGCATGAAATTAAAAATCCATTATCCGGTATCCGCGGTGCCGCGCAGCTATTGGAGCAGGCGGCATCGGCTGAAGATCGGACGCTGACGCGCTTGATCTGCGATGAAGCTGACCGCATCGTGACCCTCGTCGATCGCATGGAAGTTTTTGGCGATGAGCGTCCGGTGACACGTGGGCCGGTTAATATCCATTCGGTTTTTGATCATGTGAAGCGCCTCGCTCAGTCGGGCTTTGCGCGCAACATCAAATTCGTTGAAGAATATGATCCTTCGCTTCCGCCGGTCCTCGCCAATCAGGATCAGCTTATTCAGGTGTTTTTGAACCTTGTGAAGAATGCTGCGGAAGCCGTCGCCGATCTTGGCACGGAGGGAGAAATCCAACTGACAACGGCTTTCAGACCGGGTGTCCGTCTTTCACTTCCGGGAAAGAAGTCGCGTGTGTCGCTGCCGCTCGAATTTTGCGTCAAGGACAATGGACCGGGGGTGCCGGACGATTTACTTGCCAATCTGTTCGATCCGTTCGTGACGACCAAGCCAACCGGCAGCGGCCTCGGTTTGGCGCTGGTTGCCAAGATTGTCGGCGATCATGGCGGGATTATCGAATGTGAATCGCAGCCACGAAAAACGATCTTTCGCGTTCTGCTGCCGATGTTCAATCCAGCGAAAATTCTAAATCAAAACGCCCAAAGCCAAAGTCATGGTGATCAGCGCCCGGGAACGCCGTCGCATGCCTCACAGGTTTCACGATGAGGATTAATAATGCCCACAAGTAGTATTCTTGTCGCCGATGACGACACCGCGATCCGTACCGTATTGAATCAGGCGCTGTCGCGCGCAGGATATGAGGTGCGTTTGACCGGGAACGCCGCAACTCTGTGGCGCTGGATTAGTCAAGGCGAGGGCGACTTGGTGATCACTGACGTGGTGATGCCGGACGAGAATGCGTTCGATCTTTTGCCACGCATCAAGAAAATGCGTCCAAATCTTCCGGTCATCGTGATGAGTGCCCAGAACACGTTCATGACGGCAATCCGCGCGTCTGAACGTGGCGCATATGAATATCTCCCGAAGCCCTTCGATCTGAAGGAGTTGATTGCAATTGTCGGGCGTGCGCTGTCGGAACCGAAGGAGCGTCCGATCGCCGCTAAGGACGACGGCGAATTCGATTCTATTCCGCTGGTGGGCCGTTCACCGGCGATGCAGGAAATCTACCGCATTCTCGCGCGCTTGATGCAGACCGATCTGACCGTGATGATTTCGGGCGAGTCCGGCACCGGCAAGGAATTGGTTGCGCGCGCACTGCACGATTACGGAAAGCGTCGCAACGGACCTTTCGTCGCAGTGAATATGGCTGCCATTCCGCGTGATTTGATCGAGTCCGAGTTGTTCGGTCACGAACGCGGAGCGTTCACCGGCGCGAACGCGCGAGCGACGGGACGGTTTGAACAGGCTGAGGGCGGAACGTTATTTTTGGACGAAATCGGTGACATGCCGATGGAAGCCCAGACGCGGTTGCTGCGCGTGTTGCAGCAGGGCGAATACACCACAGTGGGCGGTCGCACGCCGATCAAGACCGATGTGCGCATCGTTGCAGCGAGCAACAAGGATCTGCGGATTCTCATTCAACAGGGCCTGTTCCGCGAAGATCTGTTTTTCCGGCTTAACGTGGTGCCATTGCGGCTGCCACCATTACGCGAACGGATCGAGGATTTGCCCGACCTTATCCGGCACTTCTTTGCACTCGCCGAGAAAGACGGTCTGCCACCGAAGAAGCTCGATGCGCAGGCGATCGAGCGGATGAAACAACATCGCTGGCCGGGCAATGTGCGCGAGCTTGAAAATCTTGCGAGGCGGCTTGCGGCGCTTTATCCGCAGGACATCATCACGGGATCGGTCATCGAAGGCGAACTGGCACCGCCGGCCGTAGTGTCGGGCGGCAGCATGCCGCAAAGTGTCGATAATCTTGGCGCTGCTGTGGAGCTTTATCTGGCATCACACTTCGCAGGCTTCCCAAACGCACTGCCGCCTCCGGGGCTTTACCATCGCATCCTGAAAGAGATTGAGATTCCATTGCTCACGGCAGCTCTTGCCGCCAATCGCG
This sequence comes from Afipia sp., assembly GCA_026400415.1. Lineage (GTDB taxonomy): Bacteria > Pseudomonadota > Alphaproteobacteria > Rhizobiales > Xanthobacteraceae > Afipia. The sequence continues at coordinate 8,211 of JAPLPA010000274.1, forward strand.
GAAATCAGATTAGGGCAGCAGATCTGTTGGGTCTCAATCGCAATACCTTGCGTAAGAAAATTCGGGACTTGGATATTCAGGTCTACCGGAGCGGCAGCTAACGCCGCCGTGACATTCCGGTGACAAACATGACTCAAAATCCCTCGCGGAGTCCTTAGAACAGCTTGAAAGGCGTCATTGGGCGCCAACTTCGCCTAGGAAATGTCGTAATCCGGCAACATTGTGATATGTATGCATCACTGACGCTGGCGCTAAGGCACGCGCCGTTGCGAATTCTGGCCGGTCCAAACCTCACCCATGACCACAGCAGATACGTCGGCAACATCGTTTGATCCGTCTTTCGCAGAGCCGCGCGGGTGGCCGTTTCGGCGGCTGATGGCACCGTTTGCCGTCGGCATAGCGTTGTTGTCGGCTTTCCTAACGTTCGTCGTTCTAACCGGCCTGACGCCGATCATTCCGACCCACGAAGTTGTCGTTATCTTTCTGCTCATCAACGGCGCAACCATCCTCCTTTTGCTGGCGATTATCGCGCGCGAGGTCTGGCAGGTCGTACAGGCGAGGCGGAGCGGGCGGGCAGCGGCACGGCTGCATGTTCAAACGGTCAGCCTGTTTTCCGTGATCGCCGTTTTGCCCGCGGTCCTTGTGTCCATCGTCGCCAATGTGACGCTCGACCGCGGCCTCGACAGATTGTTCTCAGTGCGCACGCGCGCCGTGATTGAAAACTCGCTCATCGTCGCCAATGCTTATGTTTACGAACACGCCCAGCTGATCCGCGGTGATGTCATTGGGATGGCCAGCGATATCACGCGCGCGCGCCCGTTGTACGATCAGGACCGTGAGTCGTTCCGCAAGCTTCTGACGTCGAGTGCTGCATCGCGCAACCTTCCCGGAGCGATGCTGATCGACAAGAACCGCGTTGTGCTCGAAACTGCGGCGACTGGTATTCAGCAGGACTTTCTCACACCAGCCCCGGACTTCCTTAGCAACGTCAATGAAGACGAGCCGCAGATCGGCGTGTTCGTCGAGCAAAACTATGTCGCGGCAGTCATACGATTGCGGGCCTTTCAAGATACGTTCCTTTATGTGGCGCGGTTACTCGATCCGAGGGTCGTTGCGCAACTGCGCCAGACGCAGGCGAGCGTAAAGGAATATGCAGAACTCGAATCGCGCAGGCTCGGCATACAGGTCGCGTTCGCGCTGATGTTCACCGTGATCGCGCTCACAGTTTTGATGTCTTCCGTCCTGATAGGCTTGAATTTTGCGAACTGGTTGGTTGCGCCTATTCGCCGTCTGATGGGCGCGGCCAATCTGGTTTCAACCGGCAATCTGCATGTCCAGGTGCCGGTGATCCGCTCAGAAGGCGATCTGGCGCATCTTGGCGAGACTTTCAACAAGATGACGCAGGAGCTGCGAACGCAACGCGATGAACTTGTGAGCGCCAGCGATGTTATCGACAGTCGCCGTCGTTTCATCGAGGCAGTGCTGTCGTCAGCGAGCGCCGGTATTATCGGCGTTGACGGAGACAGCAAGATCGCAATTCTCAACCGTTCAGCTGAAAAGCTGATCGGACATCCGGAATCCGAGGCGCTGGATCACCCATTATCGGAAATCGTGCCGGAACTGAATCATCTGATGGAGACTGCGCGAAGTAGCGCGCAACGGCTCGTACAGGGTGAAATCGAGATAAATCGCGACAAGACCGAACGGACGCTTTCGGTGCGTGTCAGTGCTGAACAAACAGGGCAATCGAACGAAAGTTATATCATTACGCTTGATGACATTACCGACCTTGTAAAAGCACAGCGCACGTCCGCATGGGCCGACGTTGCACGCCGCATTGCTCACGAGATCAAAAATCCTTTGACGCCGATTCAACTATCGGCCGAGCGTCTTCGCCGCAAATTCGGAAAGGTCATTACCGAAGATCGCGTGATTTTCGACCAGTGCACCGATACCATTGTGCGCCAAGTCGATGACATTCGAAAAATGGTTGATGAGTTCTCAAAGTTTGCCCGCATGCCGAAGCCTGTGATTGAGGGCGAGGATGTAGCTGACGCGGTGAGACAAACCGTTTTCCTGATGCGGGTGGGCTCCCCGGATATCGATATTGAAGTCGATATCAAGCAAGAGCCGATGCATGCGAATTTCGATCGCCGCCTGATTTCGCAGGGGCTGACAAATATTATCAAGAATGCGACCGAGGCGATCGCCGCTGTGCCTGCCGGTGAAATTGTGCGAGGTCACATTGATGTCGTTGCTGCGCGTGAGGACGACGACATCGTCATCGATGTCATCGACAATGGGGTGGGTTTGCCCAAGGAAAGCCGCGCGCGATTGCTGGAGCCTTATGTAACCACGCGCGAAAAAGGAACCGGCCTTGGTCTCGCCATTGTTGGGCGCGTTCTCGAGGACCACGGCGGACGAATCGAGTTGAACGACGCATCGGTGTTGCGGCCGGGAGCGCGAGGCGCATGGGTACGCATGAGATTCAAGGTCATCGGTCACGCGACGTCGGCCGATAAGGACGAGCAAAAAGAAGCAGAAGCCGTAAACGGCACCTAAAATAGCAGGCGGAAATACATGGCGAACGACATCCTCATCGTTGACGACGAAGCCGACATTCGCGATCTGGTCGCGGGAATTCTCGATGACGAAGGATTCAATACACGAACTGCGCGCGACAGCGATTCTGCGCTCGCCGAAATTTCCAACCGGCGGCCAAATCTGATTTTTCTCGATATCTGGCTGCAAGGTAGCAAGCTCGACGGCTTGCAGCTCCTTGAGCAGGTCAAGCGTGATTTCCCAGAAGTCCCTGTTGTGATGATCTCCGGCCACGGCAACATCGAGACGGCCGTCGCTGCGATCAAGCGTGGCGCTTATGATTTTATCGAAAAACCATTCAAGGCGGACCGTCTGGTTCTTGTCGCGAACCGCGCTCTTGAAACGTCACGACTTAAGCGCGAGGTGAGGGAGCTTAAGCAGCATGCGCCTTCCTCCGGGATGTTGGTTGGAAAATCGCCGTGCATGAATCAGCTGCGCCAGACCATAGATCGCGCGGCCAAGGCCAATAGCCGCATCATGATTGTCGGCCCGTCGGGCGGCGGTAAGGAACTCGCGGCGCGCACCTTGCATACAATGTCGTCGCGCGCGGAAGGCCCGTTCGTCGTCATCAACGCAGCGGCAATCACGCCGGAGCGAATGGAAGTCGAGCTGTTTGGCGTCGAATTGTCGGACGGTGAAACTGGCCGCAAGCCCGGCGCGCTTGAAGAAGCGCATGGCGGAACACTCTTCATCGATGAAATCGCTGATATGCCGCGCGAAACACAAAATCGGATTTTGCGTGTTCTCGTCGACCAGACATTCCAGCGCGTCGGCGGAACCGCGCGCGTCAGCGTCGATGTCCGGATCGTGTCATCGACGGCGCGCAATCTCGAAGCGGAAATCGCTGAGGGCCGTTTCCGCGAAGATCTCTATCATCGTCTGTCTGTTGTACCAATCCGGGTGCCGCCATTGTCTGAGCGCCGAGAAGATATCCCGGAACTGGTGGATTATTTCATGGATCAGATTTCCACCGCGACAGGGTTACCGAAACGTCAAATCGGCGAAGATGCGATGGCGGTCCTGCAATCGCATGTCTGGCCGGGCAATGTCCGCCAGTTGCGCAATAACGTCGAGCGAGTGATGATTTTGGCCGGCGGCGATGCCGAAGCGACGATCACGGCAGATATGCTGCCGCAGGATGTCGGTTCGATGGTCCCAGCGATGCCGACGGGGAATAACGGCGAACACATCATGGGACTTCCGCTGCGTGAAGCTCGTGAAGTGTTTGAGCGCGATTATCTGATTGCTCAGATCAGACGCTTCTCCGGCAACATTTCGAGAACTGCGGAATTCGTCGGGATGGAGCGCTCGGCTCTCCATCGCAAACTCAAGGCACTGGGCGTCGGCTAGTTCATGTCTCGTATCGCTTTTGTGAACGGCCAGTATCGCGACATCCGCGACGCGAGTGTGAACATTGAGGACCGCGGCTATCAATTTGCTGACGGTGTCTACGAAGTCTGCGAGGTGCGCGGCGGAAAGGTCGTCGATCTTCCGCGGCACATGACGCGATTGCAGCGCTCATTGAAGGAACTGCGGATCGCGATGCCGATGCCGCTCAGCTCTCTCGAAGTGGTCATTCACGAGGTGATGCGGCGCAATCGCGTGACCTACGGGCTCGTCTATCTTCAGATCACGCGCGGCGTCGCACGGCGCGATCACGCCTTTCCACTTCGGCCGGTTCGTCCTGCAATCGTTATCACTGCGCGCAGTCTGAGTTTCGACAAAAATCAGGAGACTGCTTCGCGCGGGATCGGTGTCATCACGATCCGTGAGAACCGATGGCCGCGTGTCGATATCAAATCGATCGCGCTATTACCGAATGTTCTGGCAAAGCAGCAAGCGCGCGAGAGCGGCGCCTATGAGGCTTGGTTCGTCGATGGCGAGGGGTACGTCACCGAAGGCGCGTCCAGCAACGCCTGGATCGTGACCGACGATGGCAAGATCGTCACCCGCTCCGCCGACACGGGGATTCTCGCCGGCGTAACCCGGGCCGTCCTGATGGATACCATAGCATCGCTTCAAATGCACTTCGAGGAGCGGCCCTTTACGCCGGACGAGGCCTATAAGGCCGCAGAAGCCTTTGTGACGGCGTCCAGCCAGATCGTCATGCCGGTCGTCACGATCGACAACCGTCCGGTTGCGGACGGAAAACCCGGGTCGGTGGCCAAACGGCTGCGCGAGCAATTTCATCGGTTTTCGGCATTTTCCTGAGATTTGCCGTTTCGCTATGCGGATGGTGTGAACGAGCGGACTTGCCTATCAATCAGGCCTGCCGTTTAATCGCGCTGCAGCACCCGGAGGGGGATCTCAGGGAACGCAGGCAGTCGGACCGATGACCCGAACAGGGCGGGGTTTGGCCAAATAAAAAGAAACAACGAGACTGCGGGACAAAAAATGGCGGCAGAACGCGCTCAGAATTTACAGGACACCTTCCTCAATCACGTTCGAAAAACCAAGACGCCACTGACGATCTTTCTGGTCAATGGAGTGAAGCTGCAGGGAATTGTCACTTGGTTCGACAATTTTTGCCTTCTGCTTCGGCGCGACGGCCATTCGCAGCTTGTATACAAGCATGCTTCGGCGCGACGGTCATTCGCAGCTTGTCTACAAGCATGCGATCTCGACAATCATGCCGGGCGCTCCCATCCAGTTGTTCGAAGGCGGCGAGGACGCACCAGCTTGAGATTGAACTGAATTGGAAGCCCGCAGCTTCGACGGGCGCGCCGACCGGCCGAAGTCGGCGCATGGCGACACGACGGGGCGGGTGCTGGTCATCGGCCCCTATAAACGCGCGCGGCGTGCCGACAACGACGCTCTTACAAATCATGCCATCCGAAATCCAGACGCGCGGCTTGAGGAAGCCGTAGGTCTCGCGCGCGCAATCGATCTGATCGTGACCGAAGCAGTCGTCGTACCGCTGAATGAAATTCGTCCGGCGACCTATCTCGGCAAGGGCAAGGTCGAGGAAATGATCGCGCTTATCAAGGGCAACGCCGCCGGACTTGTCGTCATGGATTGTTCGCTGTCGCCCATTCAGCAGCGCAATCTCGAGAAGGAATGGGGCGTCAAAGTTCTCGATCGCACAGGACTTATTCTGGAAATTTTCGGTCGCCGCGCAAAAACCCGCGAGGGCTCCCTGCAGGTTGAGCTTGCGCATTTGAATTATCAGCGCAGCCGGCTCGTCAGGTCATGGACACATCTTGAACGACAACGAGGCGGCTTCGGATTCATGGGCGGACCCGGCGAAACCCAAATCGAGGCGGATCGGCGCCTGATTGGTGATCGAATTACGCGCATCGAACAGGAAATTAAGAAAGTGCAAGCCACCCGGCGTCTGCACAGGGAAGGGCGGCAGCGCGTGCCCTACAGTGTGGTTGCGCTCGTCGGCTACACCAACGCTGGCAAATCGACTCTCTTCAACCGGCTTACACGCGCCGACGTTCAGGCCGCCGACATGCTGTTTGCGACGCTCGATCCGACGTTGCGCGCATTGATACTGCCACATGGCGGTAAAGCGATGCTGTCGGATACGGTGGGATTTATCTCAGACCTTCCGACAATGCTCGTAGCCGCGTTCCGCGCTACCCTCGAAGAGGTCATGCAGGCGGACGTGATCCTCCATGTCCGCGATATTTCGCACGAAGACGCCGACGCGCAGCAAGTCGATGTTGATGCGGTGTTGCGCCAGCTCGACATCGATCCAGAGAACGGCCAGCGCATCATCGAAGTATGGAACAAGATCGACCGCTTCGAGCCTGCTGAGCGTGAAAACCTCAAAAACATTGCTGCGCGCCGTGCATCGGATCGGCCGGTGTTCCTGGTCTCCGCTGAATCCGGCGAAGGTCTGGAAAAGTTGCTTGCCGCCATCGAAGATCGGTTGGCATCCACGAAAATTACTCTCGATCTCGCAATAGATGCATCGGATGGCGCGGGCATCAGTTGGCTGCACCGCAATTCCGAAGTGCTGGACAAGCATCTGGAGGAAGGCAAATTCATCATGACTGTCCGGGTCGATGAAACAAAAAGCGACCTGACGAAGAATAAATTCGGTGCGGTGCCGAGCATTCATTGATGCCACGCAAGGCTGGTCTGATGAATGTGAGCAGGCCGCGCCGAAGGAATCCCTTGACCTAGTCCGGTTGAGGGCTATTCATCCCGACCAACAGAACAACAATCGAACCCGAGGAGACCGGCGTGGCATATCCCAACGTTCAGCTTCACATCGACGGAAAATGGCGCGCGAGCAATTCGGGCAAAACCATTTCAGTTATCAATCCCGCAACTGAGGATGCAATCGGTACCGTCGCGCATGCCGACAAGGCTGATCTCGACGAGGCGCTAGCCGCAGCTGACAAGGGCTTTAAGGTCTGGCGCGCGGTCGCGCCCTTTGAGCGCGCGAAGGTTATGCAAAAAGCGGCGGCGCTGATGCGAGAGCGTGCGGACATGATCGCAGAGCTCATGGTGGCAGAGCAAGGCAAAACACTGGTGGAAGCCAAGGGCGAAACGCTGGCCGCAGCCGACGTGATCGAATGGTTTGCCGAGGAAGGCAAACGCGCTTACGGCCGAGTTATTCCGGCACGTGGTCCCGGTGTCTATCAGCTTGCGATCAAAGAGCCGGTCGGCCCGGTTGCGGCGTTCACGCCGTGGAACTTTCCGATCAATCAGGTTGTACGCAAGCTCTCGGCGGCGCTCGCAGCCGGTTGCTCGATCATCGTCAAGGCACCGGAAGAAACTCCGGCATCGCCTGCCGAACTCATCCGTGCTTTCGTCGACGCAGGCACGCCGGCAGGCGTGGTAAATCTCGTCTTTGGTGTCCCATCGGAAATTTCCGAGTATCTCATTCCGCATCCAACCATCCGTAAAATCTCCTTTACCGGCTCAACCAACGTAGGCAAGCAATTGTCCGCACTGGCAGGTCTGCACATGAAACGTGCGACCATGGAGCTTGGCGGACATGCGCCAGTGATCGTGTTCAACGATGCGGATGTGGACGCTGCTGCCAAGATTATGGCCGGTGCGAAATATCGAAACGCCGGTCAGGTGTGTATCGCGCCGACACGGTTCATGGTTCAGGAGGGCGTTTACGACAAGTTCATTGAGCATTACGTCGCCAATACCAAAAAAATAAAGGTCGGCAACGGCATGGATAAGGATTCGCGGATGGGGTCACTTGCCAATCCGCGCCGCGTCAGTGCTATCGAGGAAATGGTGCATGATGCCGTTTCCAAAGGCGGGAAAGTCGCGACCGGCGGCAGCCGCATCGGAAACAAGGGATATTTTTTCGAGCCGACCGTCGTCACTGATGTGCCGAAAGATGCCCGCGCGATGAGCGAAGAACCGTTTGGACCGCTATCGTTGATTTCATCTTTTGCGAAGTTTGAAGATGCGGCAGAGGAGGCTAATCGTCTTCCTTACGGCCTGGCATCCTATGCCTTCACTAGCTCAACGAAGACTGCAACCGCAATCGGCTCAGCCATAGAGGCCGGCATGGTGTCGATCAACGCGTTCGGCCTCGCGCTACCCGAAACGCCGTTTGGAGGCATCAAGGACTCCGGCCATGGTTCCGAAGGCGGCATGGAAGGCTTGGATGCTTATTTCAACACCAAGTTCATCTCGCAAACGGGCGTCTGATAGATCACATCCGGCAGAATCTGGAGGCGGCGGAGCGATCCGCCGCCTTTTGTATTACGACGCAGCGTGTTCGTGCCGCTTCGCCTCATTCCAAAGCGAGTCCATTTCTTCAAGGCTTGATTCAGCGAGCGAACTACCGCGTGCAACAAGCGTACGCTCGATATAGGCAAAGCGCCGTTCAAATTTTGCATTGGTTTGGCGCAATGCCAATTCCGGATCAGCGGCGGAATGGCGAGCCAGATTGACCACCGCAAACAGAAGGTCGCCGACTTCCGATGCAAGTTGCGTTTGGTCGTGCTGGTCGAGGGCAGCTTCAATCTCGTCGGCTTCTTCGCGAATTTTCGCCAGCACCGCGCGAGGATCGTTCCAATCGAAACCGACTGTTGAGGCTTTGGCTTGCAGCGCAAGTGCGCGCGCCAGCGCCGGCTGGCCGTGCTTGACGCTCGACAGCAAACTTGAATCGCCGTTGGCTGCAGTTGGATTGTGTTTTGCGCGTTCGATTTTTTCTTCGGCTTTGATCCGATGCCATGCGGTCTTGACCTCTTCGGCCGTCAGCTTACCCGCGCGCTCACCAAACACGTGCGGATGACGGCGGATCATTTTTGCGCTGATGGCCTCGACAATGTCGCCAAACTCGAATGAACCTTGTTCCTCGGCCATGCGGGCGTGAAACACCACTTGCAACAGAAGATCGCCGAGTTCTTCTCTGAGGTCATCGAGGTCGTTACGCGCGATCGCATCCGCCACTTCGTAGGCTTCCTCGATGGTGTAGGGCGCGATGGTCGCGAATGTCTGTCCGATATCCCACGGGCATCCAGATCCCGGCGTTCGGAGTGTCGCCATGATGTCGAGCAGGGTACCGATCTCTTTTGAAGGACGCATATAGCACCGATGTTCGAAAGTGGGCGTATGTCTATGCCGCAATCGAAGGTCAGAGACAATTGGCGGGGCTCAAGGACGGTGCTAAGTGCTGTGACATGAGCAAGCCAATTCAAACCGACGCAGCATTGGTGCTGTTTTCGGGCGGACAGGATTCCGCGACGTGTCTCGGCTGGGCGCTGGATCGCTTCGCGCACGTCGAGACCGTCGGATTTGCCTACGGGCAGCGTCACATTGTAGAACTGGAATGCCGTGCGAGTTTGATTGCAGGCATCACGGCGCTGAAGCCGGAATGGGCCAAAAAGCTTGGTGAGGCGCACACGCTCGATATTCCGACGCTCGGCGCGCTTTCAGACACTGCACTCACGCGAGACGTCGCCATAGAGATGGGTGAGGATGGACCTGACGTTTGCCGCCGCGCTCGCCTATCGTCGCGGGATTACCAACATCGTAGGCGGAATGTGCGAGACTGATTTTTCTGGCTACCCTGATTGCCGAAACGATACAATTAAAGCTCTCAATGCGGCACTGAATCTCGGTATGGACCGGCATTTCGAGATCCACACACCACTGATGTGGCGAAGCAAGGCCGAGACCTGGAAACTTGCCGAGCAACTTGGAGGGAAGGGGTTGATCGATCTCATCGTCGCGCAATCCCACACTTGCTATCTTGGTGAGCGTGGCACTCGTCACGATTGGGGATATGGNGATATGGATGCGACGAGTGTCCGGCGTGCAGCCTGCGCGCAAAAGGTTGGTCCGAATACCAAGCCGATCTGCCGGCGGGACAGCGAAGCTGATGGAGCGTGAACGCATTATCGGCCTCATCAAGGCTTGCATGGTCGCAACATGGGTGTTCGGACTGTTTGAATTATTTCCCTTCATCGAATTCGCCGAAGCAGCCGGTGGGGCCTTTGCGGTCGATACCGCTGACGTTAACGAAGCTGGCTCTTGCAAAGTCGAGTCTTGGTTGTCGGCAGCGGACAACGCCGACCGAGCAGCCGTGGTCAACCCCGCATGCGTCCTCAATGTTTTCCGCGAGATTGAATTCAGCGCGCAGATCAGCCGTACGCGTTCGGGTGGCGACTGGACGACGAGTGTTGCACCGAAGGCAAAAACAAATTTTGTCCCGACAGCGATTGGCTCGTTTGGATTCGCAGGAGCTTTCGGTGCTTCAGTTGACGCGCTGACCGGAGAAAATACGTCGATCTTCGCTTACGTCCCTGCAACGTACCGGTTTTCCGACAATGTGCGTGTCAATCTTAACGGCGGCTGGAATTGGGACCGCACCGTTGATCGTCATTATTTTACATATGGTGCAGCAATCGATGTGCGCCTCAGCGAGGTTGTCACATGGACCGGCGAGGTGTTCGGGCAGGCGGGCGTTGCTGATGACCCTTACGTCATACGTCCGAGATTCCAGACCGGGCTGAGGTATCGGCCGATTGAGACGTTCTCGCTTGATGTCATTTACGGACGCAATATCACCGGCGAGAATGCAAACTGGATTACAGTCGGGACGACAATTCGATTCCCGCCGAAATAATCGATTCATGGGGTGAGGAGACCAGCATGATGAAGTTGAAACCGAACTGCGAATGTTGCGATCGCGATCTTCCGCCGGAGAGCGCCGATGCGGTGATCTGCACATTCGAATGCACA
>JAPLPA010000377.1 GCA_026400415.1 Afipia sp.
ATCGACGTCGGCGGAACTGCCAGAGCCGTTGATCATCGAACCGGCCAGCGTAACCAGAGGTTTGACCCATCCGGTGGCCTGCTGTGCAAGGACGGTGCGGGTACGGTCCTGCTTGGCCTCACGCATCGCTGCCCCTACGGCAGTGAGGATCGACGTCATCGTTCCGGTGAGATTGTCGAATTCGGTCCGCAGAGCCGGATCGGTCGAATCGTAAGAGATGATCGCAAGTTCTCGTGCCTTGAAGTTCGAGGCTGCGAAATGCTCGCGATAGCTGGTGGGCTGCCAGGTCAGAAAATCCGCCGCGCATTCCGGCATGTCCGGAATCATTTCCAGAAGCATGATGGCCTCGTTGAAATGATTCAGGTAATCGGTCGCAAGGCCGGTACTGGGATTGATATTGGCGTCGAGCAATAGGCGATGCCGCGCCTCCATGCTGGGGATACCAGCGGCGTCGGCGATCTGATCGTCCCCAAGAGGCACGTTGGCAACTGCTGATCCCATCATGGTCAGTGTTTACATTCAGAGTTAAGAGGGTCTGAACGGGCCGGGACTTTCGGGGATAATCGCGGAAAATTTCATATGTGTGGCCGCTACGTCATCACCTCGTCGCCGGAGGCGCTACGAAAGCTGTTCGGATATGCCGATCAGCCGAACTTTCCTGCACGGTACAATGTTGCGCCGACCCAGCCCGTGCCGGTTGTCATTCAGGAAAATGGTGAGCGCCGGTTCCGGCTGATGCGCTGGGGGCTGTTGCCCTCATGGGTCAGGGACCCGAAAAAATTCGCGCTGGTGTTCAATGCGCGCTCGGAGACTGTTCTTGAGAAGCCTGCGTTCCGAAACGCCATGAAACGGCGGCGCTGCCTGATCCCGGCAGACGGTTATTACGAGTGGCAGACGTCGGCATCACGCAAGCGTCCTTATTTTATTCACGCTGCCGACGGCGAGCCGGTCGGCTTCGCGGGACTTTCGGAAACATGGATAGGGCCGAACGGTGAGGAGATGGACACGGTGGCCATTGTGACGGCTGCGGCCGCGTCCGACATGAGCGTGCTGCATCATCGCGTGCCTGTGACGATCGCGCCCGGCGATTTCGACCGCTGGCTCGACGGAAACGCGACGGATGCGGAGAGTGCCTCCACAATGTTGGTCGCGCCGCCCCAAGGCGCATTCGTCTGGCATGAGGTTTCAACGAAGGTCAATCGCGTGGCTAACGACGGGCCGGAGTTGATCGTCGCGATAACTGCAGATCAGGCGGCAATCGAGGAGGCAGCGAGCGCGAAGCCGAAAAAGACGAGGGCGTCTGTAAAGGAAGCCGTGACACAAAAGCCAAAAGTGCCGAAACGATCAGGCGGCGGAGGGCAGGGATCGCTGTTCTGATTTTATCACGTCGACGTGCTACGGCGTCGGCGCGCGGCCATCGAGCCACTTGGCATAGACGATGCGTTCCTGTTCGTCATAATCCAGCGTCTCATAGAATGCCTGCGCGTGTGTGTTGCCTGCGCGCACCATCAGATTGAGCTTTTCGATGCCGCGCTCGCGCAGCCACCCTTCGGCTGCGGCCATGAGCGCGCGGCCATGACCCTTCTTCCTCTGGTCGGGATCAACCGAAACATAATAGATAGCGCCGCGATGACCATCGTGTCCCACCATGACGGAAGCCACGACGGTCTTGCCATCCCGGCCGATCAGCACGGTGGAATCCGGCCCCTTAAGCGCGCGTTTGAAATCGGCTGCAGGGTCGTTCCATGCGCGCGTGAGATCGCATTTTTTCCAAAGCGCGATGACATCTTTTGCGTCGGCGTCCGCTGCTGGCGCGAAAGCGAGGTTGCTTGGAGGTCGTGTGGCTGTGTCGGTCATAGCACTTTTCCCGGATTGAGAATGTTGAGCGGGTCGAGCGTAGCCTTGATTGATTTCATGATCTGAAGCGCGACCGGGTCTTTGACATGCGGGAGCTCGTCGCGCTTGAGCACGCCGATGCCGTGTTCGGCGGAAATCGAGCCGTGATGTTTGGCAACGACGGCGTGAACCACGTCGTTCATCTCATGCCAGCGCGCGAGATATTTCCCGGTATCGGCACCGACCGGCTGACTAACATTGTAGTGAATGTTGCCGTCGCCAAGGTGGCCGAATGCAAACGGCCGCGCACCGGGAATCAGTTTTTCAACCGCGGCGTCGGCCTCGGCGAGAAATGCCGGCACGGCGGCGACCGGCACGGAGATATCGTGTTTGATCGAACCGCCTTCTGGTTTCTGTGCAGGCGAGACGACTTCGCGCAGTTTCCAGAATGCGTTGCGCTGATCGAGATTGGCCGCGATCACGGCGTCCGCAACAATGCCGTCTTCCATGCCTTTCTCAAGGATGGCTTCGATGGTGTTTCGGGCATCGTCGCGCGGTGAGGAAATTTCCATCAGCACGTACCAGGCATGCTTGCCTTCAAGCGGCGCGCGGATCGACGGGCCGTGCTTGACGCAAAAATCGATAGCGATGTGCGGAAGGAGTTCGAAACTCGTCAGACTTGCCGCTGCCGTGTTGCGCGACAGCTCCAGTAACCGCAAAGCGTCGGCGGGCGACGCGATGGCGGCGAACGCGGTC
>JAPLPA010000176.1 GCA_026400415.1 Afipia sp.
GTTCTGGACTTCGGCGATGACCGTGCAGCCGACCGAACAGTGCGTGCAGATGTTCTTTTTGATTTCCGTCGGTGCGCCGACGATTTTTGGACCGGCCTGTGCCTTGCGCACCGATCCGAGCGGCATCAACCCAAGTGCGGCACCCGCGCCTGCCGCCAAACCGGAGCGGCGCAGAAACGTGCGGCGGTCGAGAACTCCCGACGCCAGACCCGCGGCGATGCCCTGCAATCGCGCGCGACCGGCAGATCCCTCTTTGCGTTTCATCAACATGTGCGTGCTTCCATCAATAACGGTTGACGCGATAGAAATTCTTGACGTGATCGGTTTCCTTGTAGCGAGCCTTCTTGGCCTCAGAATCCGACTCCGCAGCTTCAGCTTCTCCGGCCAACGGAATGATCGCTGCCGTGGCAACTGCCGATCCGCCCATCATGAAGAAGCTGCGCCGGTCGAGACCTTTGGCGTCCGGCTTTTGGTCCTTGCCGGTCTGCACGTTGTTCTTGGTCGGCTTGCTCATGGCAGTATCCTCCATCGATTTCTAAACCTTCGCGTCACTCGGACAGCGTGAAGGCCTCTGATTCCAGTTCAATGAAAACGCGGCCGACACGACCGACGGCACGATAGAATTTGGCGGATGGCGAGATCTCAAGGTCGGCGAACATCCGCACCGCCCACGGCTTGAGATGACGTTCAAAGAATTTTGCCTGTTGGACGAACTCCGCATCGAAATCGCCGCGCGCGAGACCGGCCATAACCTCGAGCAAGGTCGCAATATGATCTTCCGGCTCGCGTGAGGGCCCGGCTCGCTCGATGCCGAGCAAATCGAAATCTTCGCGGACACGCGCCAAGGGCCGCTCGTGAAGAAAGCCGGTCAGGTAATACGACGCATAGGGCAACAGCTCACCGCGCCCAAGACCGATGAACAGATTGAAAAATTCTGCGGCAACCGCACGCTCGTCAAGATCGGCCGCAACAGCCGCCAATTCGACATGCGCCATGCCAAGCTCGGATGCGTCCCCTCTCAGCGACGTAACGCGCGAAAGTGTGGCTGCGTCAGGTGCCTTGCCGAGCAGCAGAGACAGCAAGCCGTATTCTCCGGCACGCAGTTCGTCGATTTCATCGATTTCGGATTTCAATGGCGACTCATCCCCGGACGATCCGTACAGATCGGGGCGAAGGACGAAACGCGGCACGCGCGTTAACGCTTCGACGCTCAACACTCTCTCGGCAGGAATACGGGACCAAGCGGATACTGAGGGTTGTGCAATGCCGACAGCCCTTGCAAGCGACGCAACGCCGCCTGCCGCTTTGATTGCCTGATCGAGTCCGGCATCCCGCATCGTGCGACCGTCTCCCCCAACCGTGCCTATTAACGAGGCATCTTGTTCGACTAGAACTGTTCTAGTTCTAATTCAGTAGCATAGGTTTGGGCTATGTTTCAAAAACTTTTGGCTAAACCTTTGGTTTCGCGGTGCCATGTCGTCGCATCGCTTGTTGCGGCGCACCAACGTCCGAAGTTTTTCTTTCTTCGACGTTTTCAACCGCTGCATGTCCGAGCTGTCCGGAAACATCGGATATTAGCGACGCAGTTATCATCCCATCCGATGATCTCACTGCGTCAGTTGGCAAATCGGCCACTAAATTTTGCGCTGCATCGCTGTCCGGCCCGGGAACGCTCGCGTCAATTCGGTGCAACGGATCCGACGCATCCGGACTCGCAGCAGCACTCGCCGATTCGGTGCTGCCCATGATCTGCAAGACCATTTTTGCGACGTCCATTTCCGTCGCCAGCTCACTGCTTCCGGGGACACCGCCCGGCGTATTCCAGTCATAGGCGTAGTCGAGCGCAGGATTGACGTAATTGCGGATCGCGGGATCAAGCGCCCAGGATTTTCGCAGGGCAGCGTTGCGCACGCTCTCAGGCACACCCTTTCGCAAAAACCCGGTGATGTCTGTGCCTTCCACGACATCTTCAAGTTTCGGCAGCGTGGACAGGTCGAATTCCTCTTCAGCAGGAGTTCCGGCGATGGCCTGCGGCTCCGCCGAGATTTCAGTCGCTTCCTCAACTGGAGTTTCAGAAACCGATTCCTTTGCGTCGCGCTTGCGCTTATGAAATGCGCGCTCAACATGGAATTCGTCGACAAACGCCGCGACCCACGACGCGACATCGGGCGGCATGGGAACGGTGCCGATCACATCGGTCCCGCTTTCGAACATTGCTTCGCCCTCGGTCGGGTCTGCGGTGACTTTGGTCAGTTCGAGTTCTGAGCCGCCATCCTGATGTCGCAACGCGACCCAGATCAGCGGCGCACCGTCGGCGAGGTTGTCACGATATTTATCCGTGTCGGTGCTGAACAAATCGATGAAAGCGGAGCCCGCATAGTACAGCGTTGCATCGTCATCCTGCGACAGCACAGTCCAAGGTGCCGTGGCTGGAACTTCATCCAGAACCATCAGCGGCGACCACATATGGTCGATCCATGGATTGTCGATCGTTCGACGCCGTATAACAACGCCGACTTCGCGGGAAGATTCGGTCATCGCCATTGCCGCTCCTCCCGTCAATTGAATCACGCGACGTTCGCCGCCGATGTCAGGGGCAGACCCGCCACAAGATTTTGCGGCTTCAGCCGCACTATCTTGTCCGCGTCCATTGCCAGAATAAGATAGATCGGCTTGCCGCCGACGCGGCCATCCACGAAACGCAAATCCTCAAATGTCAGACGCATCAAGGCCACGATCCGCTCGGCGGCGTCGGCCGGTGCCTCGCCGTTCCAGAGCGTATTGCCGATCCTGGTCCCCTCGGTGTCGAGACCGACGAACCAGCGCCAATCGCGATCTTCGATGGAGGCAACCGTCTCGACCTTCACGCCGACACCCAAAAGATGGCTGACCCAGCGTTCAATCGCCTGGCACAGCCCATCGCGCGCTTTCGTATTGCCGCCGAGATTCATCGCCATCGCGTGCGCGTCCGACCGCGACCAATAAGTCCATGCGTTCTCGTCGTCCATAACGTCCATTTCACCGAACGCCTGCGGCTGGAGCATCGCGGTCAGCGGCGAGGAATGCAGATCATGTTGCGCGTGATGCTGCGCGTCGATGACTTCGGAATCGGCGAGCAACAGCGAACCATCGTGAATTGTCGCTTTCTGGGCGCGGTAGAAAAGCTCAGCGGCGCGCAGAACATAAGGGTCGTCGCATCCCTCAAGTGCGTTGCGCAGGATCAGATGGCATAGCTGCGACAGGAAGATCGGCGGCAGGTCATCGGCGCCCTTACGCGCCAATGTCACATACATCGCTTCGAGCGAAGGCGCCGCCAGCAAGCGATCGCGAAACGACATCATGAATGTCCAGTTCTCGCGCGCGTCCGCATCGACAATTGCGGCAATGTCAGCTTTCGAAACCGGGCGGAGAGGATCGGCCAGCAGACTCGCATGCAAATTTCGTTCGGCGTCGCAGGCATCGGCCGGCGGCATCAGTTCCGGCCGCGCCAAATAGGCCATGATTAACTCAGGCGTCGCAATAAGGCCGCCGTGTTCGGCACGGCGCGTTAGATGATGGCCTGAGGCGACCCAGAATTCTTTCATGTCCGATCCGTCTTTGTGAGGCCCAGAAGATCGACCTCCTCGGCCGGCTCGTCTCCTTCGACCTCATGAAAGGTAAAGGCGCGCGCATGTGCGTGCAATCGATCCCCGCCCGCTTCCGTTGCCCGCGGCTTCAGGGTGCGGAAGCGCTCGCGGATTTCTCCATTCTCGACGCTCCGGCTCACCGCCAACAAGGTCTGCGGCGGGTGATCGCACAATGAAGCCGCGAATGCGACTTCTTCCTCCGCGGCAGCTCGCGCCGCATCAACATCAGGCGCGCCGAATTTCGCCGATAATTGCTCCGCAAGCCGCGCCACGACTGCATCTCGCTCCGCCTGAGTTGCCTCGGTCACGATGGCGAGTGTCGACCATCCAAGACTTTCGATGCCGAGAAGACCGGACCTCAATGCCACGCGCTGCTTCTGTCCGAGCGCTGAAATGTCGCAGGCATAAAACACAAACGCACCCGAGACGGCCCATTCACCGGCCTCGGCGGCGCGCTCGAAAACAAACGTGTCGGACGGATCGAGCCGGATGGTACGTGGCAGCTTCACCATCGCTGCCTCAAGCCAGTTTTGGAGCGCGATGGACCGGATCGTACCACGCGACTTTCGCCAGAGCATCGACGAGGCTCGTCCTCTCGGGCGGCGCCTTCGCTCCATGCTTATGGACCAAGAGGTCGCCGTTGATGTCGATCCCGCGCCGCTCACCCTCTTTCTTTGGAAGCCGCTCCAGATAGTTGCGCGCGACAGGATCGAAGCCCCGCTCGTTCCATTGATCAAAAGCGGTCATGAGATGACGGGCGAAACTTCCGATGATCGCATCGGTCTCAACCATCTCGAATCCTTCGTTCAGCAGCGCTACGCTTGCTGCGGCGGCCGTTGCCTCGACATGCGCCATATCGGCGGCGCGCAGGATCACTCCAAATACCAGCCAGTCGGGGACTTGATCTTCGCGACAATCTTTCGGCCATCCGAGCCGTGCGCCGCCAAGCAGTCCACCATCGAACAGGATCGTGTCCGGCCACACGAAAGCCACGTCCCGCTCCGGCGGGCAATGAACGGCGATGGCATCAGCCGTGGCGTTCATGCCGGCAAAGAACGCGCGGCGCGCGGACGTCAGCGGCTCAGCAGGCTCAAGCACAACGGCGAACTCGACAAGATCGTAGCGCCGGACCCACACCAGCGTTCCCGCGCCCGCCTCGGCTGCAACCTTGCAACCATGCGCAAATGCGTCGCCATATTCGCGCAGCGCGGCCAGCGTATAGCCGGGCGGCAGATCGAGCGTTGGCTCAGCGTGGGTGGCACGCGCGTTCTTCATCTGAGAAATTTTCCTTAAGCTCTTGGTATTTGGGCAGTCTATGCTACGTCGGTCAAGATGAGGGTGATGCCTCACATCTTGCAAGTGCGGCATCACTTAAGAGAAACCGTCACAGCGCGATTGTTGCGCGGGCGAAGGTTCAGGGTCGTAGAGTATGAATGGCGCAAAGTCCCGCCTTCTGATTTGCAGTTGCGAGAAGACCATGCCGCTTGACGCGCAAGCGATCGGACGTGGTTGCGCGGCCAACGTGACGCAGGCAAACCAGCTATGCGGTCTCGATCTCGGCCAGTTCAAGGCGGCGCTCGCCGAGGGTGAACCGATCACAGTGGCATGCACCCAGGAGGCGCCGCTGTTCAAGGAAGTCGCTGAGGACTTCCCGCAAGTTCCGCTCACCTTCGTCAACATTCGTGAAACCGGCGGCTGGTCGAAAGACGCCGCAACTGCAGGCCCGAAGTCCGCGGCTTTGATCGCTGCAGCTTCGGAAGAGATGCCGCCAATCTCGCTTGTCACGCTGGAAAGCGGCGGCGTCGCGTTGATATATGGCCGCGACGAGGTCGCGATCGATGCGGCCAAGCGGCTTGCCGACCGTCTCGACATTACTGTCATCCTCTCCAACCCCGGCGATGTGACGCCACGTAGCGTCAACGAATTTCCGGTCCTCAAAGGCATGATCCGAAATGCCAGCGGGCATCTTGGACAATTCGAGCTTGCGATCGACGACTACGCTCTGCCGTCACCGTCATCGCGCAACAAGCTTGTATTCGGCGCGGCGCGCGACGGCGCGACTTCGACATGCGATCTAATCTTGGACGTCAGCGGCGGATTGCCGCTGTTTCCGGCGCACGAACTGAGGTCAGGCTACCTGCGCGCCGACCCGCGCGACCCTGCCGCCGTCGAACGCGCCATAGCAGATGCAGGAAATCTCGTCGGCACTTTCGACAAGCCGCGCTTCATTCATTTCGACGAGTCGCTCTGCGCCCATTCGCGCTCAAACATCATCGGATGCACGCGCTGCCTCGATTTGTGTCCGACTGGCGCAATCACACCGAACGGCAATTCCGTCGCTATTGATCCTGCCGTGTGCGCTGGTTGCGGTTCGTGCGCGTCGGTCTGCCCAACCGGCGCGGCATCGTATTCGCTGCCGAGCGCGGACGCGCTGATGCGAAAACTCCGGACGCTGATGCAGTCCTACGGCAAGGCTGGCGGCAGCAATGCCGTTGTCTTGTTTCATGGCGGCGACCATGGCGATGCACTGATCGATGCTCTTGCGCGCTTCGGAGATGGCTTACCCGCGAATGTGCTTCCGCTGAGGATCAATGAAATCACGCAGCTCGGGCCTGAGACCATCGCGGCAGTTTTTGCATATGGCGGCACAGGTGTGGCACTTCTCACGCGGGCAAAGGAGAAGCACGACATTGCCGGCTTGTGCGCTCGGCTTCGGCGAAGGTCTTGTCCGCATCATCGAGACCGACGACCCGGATCAATTGCGGGCGATGCTCGATGCCATTCCCAACGGCACCCCGGCGCCGCAGCCCGCGAGCTTCGTCGCGCGCGGCACAAAACGCAGCGTGCTTGAGACGACATTTCGCGAACTTTATCTCGCGGCTCCCGCGCCTGCAGACGTCGTGCCGCTTGCACCCGGCGCGCCGTTCGGAGGCGTGCAGCTAAACGTCGAAGGCTGCACGCTGTGCCACGCTTGCGTGACCGCCTGCCCGACCGGCGCGCTCTCCGACAATCCAGACCGGGCCATGTTACGATTTACCGAAAGCCTGTGCGTGCAATGCGGGCTTTGTGAATCGACTTGCCCGGAGGATGTCATCACCCTGGAGCCTCGCCTGGATTTTCAGGCGTGGAATGCGCCGCTACGCGTGCTGAAGGAAGAAGAACCATTCCATTGTATCGCCTGCGGCACACCGTTCGGCACCAGAAGTTCGATCGAGCGCGTGCTCTCGAAACTTCAGGAGAAACACTGGATGTTCGAAGGCGCGAACGCACGGCGTCTTGATGTCATCAAGATGTGCGCGGATTGCCGCGTCGAAGCCGTCGTCAACGAAAGCTTCGATCCTCATTCGGCGCCGCAACGTCCGCCGGTCATGTCCACCGAAGACTATCTGCGCGCGCGGGAGCAGAAAAAAAACGACCCCTTTGGTTCGCAGTAATTCGCATCTCGCGCGTGGTCGATCAGGAGATCGAATTTGTCCGCCACTCATCCCGCCTCGGCGTCGCCGGCAACATCGAAGCTCGCCGGAATTCCCGGCATCCGGCACATCATCGCCGTCGCCTCGGGCAAGGGCGGCGTCGGTAAGTCGACGACATCGTGCAATCTCGCACTCGGTTTCGCCGCGATCGGATTGAAGGTCGGGATTCTCGACGCTGATGTTTACGGGCCTTCGCAACCCAAACTGTTCGGCCTGCGCGGCAAACCGAGGCTGTTAGGTTCACGCATGCTGGAGCCGATGGAGCGCTTCGGCGTCAAGGTGATGTCGATCGGGTTTCTAGTCGAAGAAGATAATGCCATGATCTGGCGCGGCCCGATGGTGATCTCGGCGATCACGCAGATGCTGCGCGAAGTGGCATGGGGCGACCTCGATATCCTGGTGGTCGATCTGCCGCCCGGCACCGGCGATGCGCAGCTCACAATGGCGCAACAGACACCGCTGGCGGGTGCCGTCATCGTCTCAACGCCTCAGGACATTGCGTTGATCGATGCGCGGCGTGGCATCGAGATGTTTCGGAAGGTCAACGTTCCGATGCTCGGATTGATCGAGAACATGTCAAGCTTTTGCTGCCCGGCTTGCAACCACGTCACGCCGATTTTTGGCCATGGCGGTGCACGGATCGAAGCCGAGACTCGGGGCATCCCCTATTTGGGAGAAATTCCACTCGACATCGCAATCCGTCAAACGTCCGACGATGGCCGCCCGATTGTCGCGACCGATCCTGACAGCGTTCATGCGAAGCGCTATATCGATATCGCGCGCCAGCTGTGGGCATCCATTAACACCGACGTGGCGAGCAAGCCGCCTCCACGCATTGTCATCGAGTGAGCGATAGCGCTTAAGACTCGGCGCCTTAGAAACGGCGTTACCGTTACTTTGGTTTGGAATCGGGTGGGCACTCCGACCGAACTTCCATAGGTTTCCCGCCACTCTGCACCGTGGGAGCTGCAGAATTCGCGCCGCCGGCTTCCGGCACGATTGCGCTCTTCTCCATTGCCATCGAATTCGATGTCTTTTCATCGCCCTTGCCGGTGGTAGCGGCCGGCGACGTCGTGCAACTGGTCTCCTGCTTTTCGCTTGATGGTTTAGTTGTTTGGGCGTTCGCCGACGCAACAACCAACGACGCAGCAATGACGGCTGTCGCAAAGCGGATCATTTTTATCTCCCGTGACAGAAAAACAGATCGTTCAAATCCGGGAAATGAAACGTGCCAGCACTACAATAGTTCCCATCGCACTGGATTGGCTGTCGATCAGAACATTAGGCAGCGTCGTAAGTAATACTTGGAAGTTGGTGGGCCCGGGAGGACTCGAACCTCCAACCAGACCGTTATGAGCGGTCGGCTCTAACCATTGAGCTACAGGCCCGATGCCGACGCCAATCTGGCGGCAGAGCAGCGGCACGACCACCCATTACAATGGCGCTCGATGGCGGGCAATCGCGCGCGGCATGGAATGTAGGCAAATCACCGGCAATACAGAAACTATGCGAACGCCATCCGTTGCCGCACGCGTAGCAAGAGCGCCGTGACGATGGTGATATTTAGCAAATTCCACGCAAGGCCGTTGGCGAACGCCGCAGTGTAAGATCCCGTCGCGTCGAAAATGACACCGGACCCCCAGCCGCCGAGCGACATGCCGAGGACGGAAGCGAAGATCAAGACTCGGCACTATGCCGCCTTGAAACAGGCCGAACATCGCTGAGATCAGGTAAAGCGACGTCAGGCTGTCGAAGAACAGGTAGAACAGCAATGCGAAGCCCTGCGCGACAGAGCCGATCAGGAGCGTTTTCAATCCGCCGATTTTGTCGGCGAGATAACCCGAACCGATGCGGCTGATGATGCCGAGCGCCAGCATCAGCGACAGCATTTCCGCGCCGCGCGCGACGCCGTAACCGAGATCGCCGCAATAGGCGACGATATGCACCTGCGGCATCGACATCGCCACACAGCAGCCGATAGCTGCGATACCAAGCAGTGTTGTCAACGCGTTGGTGCTCAACCGCAGATCGACGCGCGGCGATGGTGCATTTGCGTGGCTGCGCACGACATTGCCGCCGATCTGCCAACGCAACAAGGCGATGACAATTGCCAT
Organism: Afipia sp.; assembly: GCA_026400415.1. Taxonomy (GTDB): domain Bacteria; phylum Pseudomonadota; class Alphaproteobacteria; order Rhizobiales; family Xanthobacteraceae; genus Afipia. The sequence continues at coordinate 9,214 of JAPLPA010000176.1, forward strand.
CGCAATCGTACAGCCGATGCCAATCGCAACATGCGTCGTGCGCCATCCGGCGTAAGCCGTGCCGCGCTCTACGATGGTGGGCCAGAACGTTCCGGCGACGTAATTGCCGCTGGCCGCAATCGTCACCGCAAGCCCGCGATATTTCTCGAACCAGTACGACGCCTCCGCCATCAGCGGGCCGAAGGTCGCAGCTGCACCAAGGCCGATGGCGACATGCATCAGGTTGAATTGCCAAAGCGTGCCGGCATATCCCGCGCCGATATAGCCAAGACCGAGCGCCACAGTGCCGAGTGCGATCGCGGCCACAATACCGAGCCGGTCGGACAATTTGCCCATCAGTACGTTGCCAACGCCGAAACCGAGCATCGCGCAGGTAAAGGCGAACGACGCTGCGCCTCGCGTCGCGTGAAAATCGAGCTGGACGATGGGGATGACAACGACGACCGACCACATGCCGACGCTGCCGATCGAGCCGATGACGAGCGCAATCGCCAGCCGCACCCACGCTGCGCGCGAGTCAGGTTTGAAGACCGAATGAGAGGCTGAATCGATGGAAACCGGCACGGGCGCAACTTGAGCGGGCGAGGTTGCGGGGTCAAGCGGTTCTCCGAATGCGCGCCATGCGGGAATGCTGTCCTGCCGACTGGCAGTTTTGAGGCTGAATCTCGCCCGTTAACCCTTTCCTAACCATAAACTGGGCAAATTTTGCCGGGTGAAGTCGCGTGTCGTCAGTCGTTCAAAGCGGGGTGTTCCCTGTGGATGCGAGTGCGGTGAACCACTTCTCAACCGGCGGCCCGACGGCCGCCGCGAAAACGTTTGGCGCCCGCGAACGGCATGGGCGTGGAGAAGCGGCGACGATGGTTGATGTGACGGCAGGCTCGGGCGGCGCGGCCCCACCTTCGAATTTTCTGAACTTTTCGGACATTGGAGGCATGCTCAGGCGCGGCGACCTCGCGCTGGCTTTCGGCGTTCTGACCATTCTCGTCGTTTTAATCCTGCCGCTGCCGTCGGTAGTGCTCGATCTGTTTCTGGCGATCTCGATCACGCTGTCGATTCTGATCCTGATGACGGCACTGTTCATTCAGACGCCGCTGGAATTCTCCGCTTTTCCGACGATCCTGCTGATCTCCACCATGCTGCGGCTGTCGCTCAACCTTGCCTCGACACGGTTGATCCTGTCGCATGGCCACGAGGGAACGGCGGCTGCCGGTCACGTCATTGAGGCGTTCGGCAATTTCGTGATGGGCGGCAATTTCGTCATCGGCATCATCGTCTTTACGATTCTGGTGATCGTGAACTTCGTCGTCATCACCAAAGGCTCCGGCCGCATCGCCGAAGTCGCAGCACGCTTTGCGTTGGACGCCATGCCCGGCAAGCAGATGGCGATCGATGCCGATCTGTCCGCTGGCCTGATCGACGAGAAGGCCGCGAAAGAGCGCCGCAAGGCGCTGGAAGACGAAAGCGGTTTCTTCGGCGCGATGGACGGCGCCTCCAAGTTCGTGCGTGGCGACGCTGTCGCAGGTTTGCTCGTCGTGTTCATCAACGTCATCGGCGGAATCATCATTGGCGTCGCCCAGCAGGGCATGGGCTTTGCCGACGCTGCTAAAACCTACACATTGCTGACCGTCGGCGACGGCCTCGTCACGCAAGTCCCCGCCTTGATTGTCTCAACTGCGGCCGGCCTTTTGGTCTCGAAAGCAGGTGTCACGGGCGCCGCCGACAAGGCCATGATGAAGCAATTGTCTGGCTATCCGCAGGCGCTCGGCATGTCGTCGGGCGTCATGCTGGTGCTTGCGTTGCTGCCCGGCATTCCGATGTTGCCGTTTCTGGTGCTCGGCGGCGGTGCCGGTTGGCTTGCGTGGACCGCGCAGAACCGCAACCGTGCCGCCAAAGTTGAGCAGACGCGCCTTGCTGCCGAGCCTGCTGCTGCGGCTGCCGCTGCGGCGGCCGCAGAAGAGCCGATCTCTACCGCGCTCAAGATCGACGATCTCAAGATCGAACTCGGCTACGCATTGCTTCCACTAGTCAACGGCCCCGATGGCACCGATCGCCTCACCGAACAGATCAAGGCGCTGCGCCG
>JAPLPA010000324.1 GCA_026400415.1 Afipia sp.
CTGAGGCCCGCATTCCAGAATGTGCCCGACGAGGCTACCCGCTGCGAGGCGGTCGTAATCATCCGGCTTCCAGCCGAACTCATGCATGAGAATGCCGAGACCGAGAGCACTGTCCGCGCAGCGGCCGGTAATCACGATGTCGGCCCCTTTTTGAAGCGCCGCGGCGATGGGTAACGCGCCGAGATAAGCATTAGCAGTCAGCATCCGCGCCGGCAGCGGTTCACCGGAGACCGCCTCGCGTATTCCCTTCTGCCGCAGATCATCGATTGCCGGCATCAGATCGTCGCCCTCAACCATTGCGACGTGAAGCGTGAGACCAAATTCAGCACAGATGCCCTCAAGCGCACGCTTGCAACCTTGCGGATTAACGCCGCCTGCATTGGTGACGACTTTGATCTTGCGGCGAGCGATTTCAGCCAATGCTGGCTTCAGATAAGCGACGAAGTCCGGAGGGAAGCCCGCGTTCGGATCCTTCAAGCGTGCACGTGCGAGAAGCGACATCGTCACTTCCGCGAGATAGTCCATCATCAGGTACTGGACATCCGCCTGAAGCAGCTGCGGAATGGCCATCGGGCTGTCGCCCCACGCCCCGGACGCGCCGCCGATGCGAACGATCCTGTCAGCTACGCTCATCTGGCTTCCGTTCCACCCAGTTCGGCTTGCGCCGCTCGTTGAACGCAGCGAGACCTTCCCGCGCATCCGCCGTGCGTGACGCGACCGCGATCAGCGACTCCGCAAATGCGAGCGCCTCGGGGAACGCCATGGTCTCCATCGCAGCGATGGCATACTTGCCGCGCTTGAGTGCTACCGGCGACATCTCGGCGAGTTTTCCGAGAAGTTCATTCACCTTGCCGTCCAGTTGGTCGGCTGGAACAACATAATTCGCGATGCCGATTTCGTAGGCGCGTTGCGCGCTGATCAGTTCACCCGTCAGGCAAAGCTCATTGATATGCCGCGCGTGGATCATCTTTCGCAAATAAACCAGCACCTGCATCGCGAACACGCCGACACGCGCTTCGGGTAATCCAAATTTGGCATGATCCGCCACTACGGCCAGATCGCACAGCGACATCAGGCCCATACCACCGGCAACACACGCGCCATTGATACGCGCAACCATAGGAATTCCGATGTCGCGCACCATACGCGCGAGCTTGCCGAAATCGGTCATGGGCTCATCGAGGCCCATCGTGAATGTGCCTGTCCCCACCGAAAGATCGGCGCCTGCGCAAAACGCCTTGGTTCCGACGCCGGTTAAAACGATGGCGCGGACGGATTTGTCGGTTGCCACCGAGGCAATGGCATCATGAATGCCCGAAATCACCGCCGCATTAATAGCGTTGCGGCGCTCTTCACGATTGATCGTGATCCACAGGGCCGCTCCGCGCTTCTCGGTTAGGATTTCATTGGTCGTGGCTGTCATTGATCTTCCATCAGTAGGATTTGGGAAGTCCCAGTTCGCGTTCGGCGATAAAGCAAAGAATCATTTCGCGGGAAACCGGCGCAAGCTGCGTTGCGACCATTTCGCGGAAGTAGCGCTCAACGTGATACTCCGCAGCATAGCCCATGCCGCCGTGGGTTCTGATGGCGCGGTCGCAGGCACGGAATCCCGCGTCGGCTGCGAGATACTTCGCGGCGTTGGCCTGGGCGCCACAGGGCTTGCCGGCGTCGTACAATTCGGCTGCATGCAGAGTCATCAGTTCGGCGGCATAAAGCTCCGACCAGCATTCCGCGAGCGGATGCTGGATTGACTGGTTTTTGCCAATCGGCCGGCCGAATACGACGCGCTCATTAGCGTATTTGACGGCTTTCTCCAGCGCGCGGCGGCCCATGCCAACAACTTCTGCTGCATTAAGGATGCGCTCGGGATTCAGGCTGTCGAGAATATATCGGAAGCCCTTACCCTCTTCGCCAATGCGATGGTCAAGCGGAACAATCAGGTTGTCAAAGAAAGTCTGGTTCGAATTAACCGCATGACGCCCCATTTTTGGGATTTCACGAACCTCGACCTTCGTGCGGTCCATGTCGGTATAGAAGAGCGATATGCCATCGGTCGGCTTGACGCATTCTTCGAGCGGTGTGGTTCTTGCCAGCAAAACGATCTTGTCCGCCTGCTGCGCCGTGCTGGTCCAGATCTTCTGACCATTGACGACATAGTGGTCGCCCTGGCGCACGGCGCGCGTCTTGATCTTGGTTGTGTCCAACCCCGCATCGGGCTCGGTAACCCCGAAGCAGGCGCGCGAACTTCCATCAATGATCGAGGGCAGCCATTTCTTCCGCTGCTCGTCCGTGCCGTGCTTTACAATGGAGTGCAGGCCGAAAATATTGATGTGAATAGTCGAACAAGCGGCGAAGGCGCCGGCCGAACGACCGACTTCCTGCATCATGATTGCAGCTTCGGTAACTCCCAAACCCGCGCCGCCGTATTTAGGTGGCATCGCGATGCCCAGCCAGCCGCCGTCCGCGATCGCTTTACCGAACTCGAACGGAAACGAATGTGTGCGGTCCTTCTCCGACCAATACTGATCATCGAAATTGTCGCAAATTGCGCGCACGGCATCGCGAATTTCAATGCGGTCCGGCGTGTCGGCTAGCGTATCAAACATGTGTATGCCTCATTACCTCGGCGCCCACCCGTGGCGATCCGCCGGTGGCGAACCCTTGCCGAGGATTTCTTCCGTATGTTCGCCGAGATTGGGAGCGAGCCTGCCTATGGAGGCAGGCGTCTTGCTGAACTCAACTGGAAAGCGCGCAACCTTCAACGTGCCTTCCGTCGGATGCGTCATGTCGTTAAAGAAATTCACTGCCTTCAGGTGCGGGTCTTCAAACAGGTCGTCTACCTTGTTCACCGCCGAGGCGGGGATGTCTGCCTCTCGCAAGACCTCAAGCCACTCGCGAGTCGTCTTGGTCGGCAGATAGTCCGCGAGAAAACTACCCATTTCCTCAGCGTGCTGGGTCCGTGTTTCCTGATTTCGAAAGCGCGGGTCGCTATCGAGAAGATCCGGCTTTCCAACCATTCGCGAAAACGCGCGCCAGTGCTTGTCGGTGTACACAACGA
>JAPLPA010000158.1 GCA_026400415.1 Afipia sp.
CCCGCAATTACAGCCGTCGCAATGCCTGTCCATCCGCTGTCGGGGCCGAGGCCGCCGACAATCCACTGAGAGGGAATAATTGCCGCGATAAAACCGGATCCGATCACGCCGAGCGCGATGCGCGGAACGATATTGATGAAATCCATCGAGCCCTTGCGTAGCGCCGTCGTCATCACCTTGCGGTCCTGCCTCCAAGCGACGATCGCCACACCGGCGAGCGAGCCCCACAAAAGAATGTCGATGATGAGTGCGCTCACAGCGTCATCCGATGCTTGAGGCGAACATAGACAAAGCGGCCAAGCGCTCCGGCAAGAACCGGCATCGGAAGCGAGATCACGATGCGCCACAACGTAAAGTCAGCGCCCATGATCGGCATTTCCCACGCCACCGCGCGCCCGTAACCGATCAACGTCCAGCTCACCACCATCGCAATGGTCGCGCCGAAATCGGCACCGACCGCCAGCAACGCACTCGCCACCGGATAGGCGGTGAACGGTCCACCTGGCAGGATCGCGCCGAATGCCGTACCGATCAGAAGCCCCTTCAATCCGGATTCAGGCCCGAGCGACTTCGACACCTTGTCGTGCGGCAGCACCGCGGCGATCAATCCGCCAAGCAGACAACCTGCCAGCACGCGCGGCATGATCTCTCCAAAAAGAGAAAAATCCTGAAACAGAATCTTTAGGACGCCATCCAGCCCATCACGCTGAAAGACCAGCCCCGCGCTGACGACCACAAGCACAAGAATGATGAAAGTCGACCAGCCAAACGGCTTACGCTTGCGGCTCTTGCGCGGCTTTGGGGTCTCGCTGTCGTCGGGCAGCGTGTTTGGTGAATCGGACAATGGATGCCAATCGGACGCTACGCGAAATGCCGAACCAGCCCGAGGCCGGCGACAAGGCCGAGAATGGAGAGTACGACAGAGCCGGCAACGTAGAGCGCCGCCAAGCCAAGCTCACCGCGCTCGTAAAGCAAAATCGTATCGAGCGAAAATGCCGAGAAAGTCGTGTAGCCGCCGAGAATTCCCGTCATCAGGAACAGGCGCCACGGCTGCGATGCCTCACCCCTGAAGGCGAGATAGCCAGCGATCAGGCCCATCACCAGCGAGCCCGTGATGTTAATGACGAATGTGCCGTAAGGAAAATTGGTCCCGCAGGCCCGGGCGCAGCCGACGTTGATCGCATGTCTTAGCGATGCACCAAGGCCGCCGCCGAAAAAAACGAGGAGGTAAGACATTCTGTTTCTCTAAGAGAATGACGAATGAAAAGCGGGGCCGCATCTCTGCAGCCCCGCAAGATCATAATCGCCTTAATCCGTATTGTCACACAGCTTTCGAAAAAAGCTCATCGACATAGTCCCAGTTCACGAGACTGTCGACGAAAGCCTTGAGGTAGTCAGGACGGCGATTGCGGTAATCGATGTAGTAAGAATGCTCCCACACATCGACACCGAGGATCGGCGTCGCGCCATGCACCAATGGGCTTTCCCCGTTCGGCGTCTTGGAAATTTCCAGCTTTCCGTTCTTCACCGAAAGCCATGCCCAGCCCGACCCGAATTGACCGACGCCTGCAGCAGCGAAATCAGTCTTGAATTTCTCGAGGCCGCCAAGATCCTCGTCGATCTTCTTGGCAAGCTTGCCGGACAATTTGTCGCCGCCGCCTTTCGGCTTCATCCAGTTCCAGAAATGCATGTGGTTGTAGTGCTGACCGGCATTGTTGAACACCGCAGGATTTTTACCGAACGAACCTTTGACGATTTCTTCGAGCGACTTGCCCTCGAATTCCGTGCCTTTGATGGCGTTGTTGCCGTTGGTTACATAGGCCTGATGATGTTTGTCGTGATGATATTCGAGCGTTTCCTTCGACATGATTGGTGCGAGCGCATCGTGCGCGTAAGGCAGATTGGGGAGCGTAAAGGTCATGACAATAAATCCGGAATGATGGGTGACGACGTGTCAACGCCGCCACTTATAGATGGTTTCATCGGTTGGAAACAGCCGATATGCCGCTTGAATTCGCGGCTAAACGTCAGACTGCGCTCGGCACCGCTCCGCCGAGATCTTCCCTGGCCTTCGGCGGCCGGACGTTCATCAGCATCTGCATTGATCCCGCCAGAAGGCCGATGATGACGGCGCTCTTCCATGCCACGTCATAGCTCCCGAGCTTTTCGTAGATCAACCCGCCGCCCCATGCGCCCATAAACGATCCGACCTGACCCCAGGAAGGACCCGACCTGATGGCTGAAAAATGCAATGCCGGTCAACGTCGCCATGAAGCGAAGGCCGAATAGTTGCGCGACAAGGCCATTCACAAGAGGAATGACGCCGAGCCAAAGCGAGCCCATCACGGCGGCAAAGACCAGTGTAGATGTTGGTGTCGCAGGCATGATGAAATAGGCAGCAATAGCCAGCGAACGCACGATATAGATGCCGCCAAGCAGGAGTTGTTTAGGATAGATTCCGCCAAGCCAGCCGAACGCGTAAGATCCGAACACATTGAAAAGACCGATCAGCGCCAACGCAGACGCGCCGAGCGATGGATCCAGACCGCAGATCGCCAGATAATTCGGCAGATGCGTCGTGATAAAGACGAGTTGCAATCCGCAAACGAAGAATGCAATCGCCATCACGACGTAACCCGAATGTCCGAGTGCTGTCTGAACGACGGCACCGAGCGATTGATTGAGTTCATCGCTCTTCTCGATTTCGATTTTGTCGGACTTGCCGGCGCTGAAGGCCGCCGGAAGCATCACGGCAGTCAGAGCGAGGAATCCGACGAACGCCATTTGCCAGCCCGATGACGAAATCAACGATTGTGCAAGCGGGGACGCGATCACAAGGCCGAGCGAACCTGCGGCAGATACCGCGCCCATGGTGACGCTGCGTTTAGCTGCAGACACCGCCCGCGACGCAACCGTCATGCTGATGCTGGATGCCACGCACGACAGCGACAAGCCAATGCAGATGCCCATTCCAAGCATGAACGGCAAAGCCGTTGTGGACAGCATCATCGTCACGAGGCCGGCGGCATAGATCGCCACACCGCTAAGCATGACGTAGCGCGTGCCGAAGCGATCGGCGACCATGCCGACGAAGGGCTGGCTAATGCCCCAGACGATATTCGAGATGGCGGTGGCCAGCGAAAAATCCGCGGCAGTAATTTGAGTGGTGTGCAGGATCGCCGGTTGAAACAGGCCGAAGCTTTGACGCATGCCCATCGCAAGGCTCAGCATCACGGACGCGCCAATCAGGATGGACCACTTCTGGTAGGACGTAAGCTGGGCGGCGTGCATTGTTCGATTGCTCCGATTATGGCTTGCATTTTGCCATCGGAATCGGCGTTTTACCATCCGGACCGCGGCAATGCTGATACGCGCGGCGGAATGACAGGCGACATGATGAGCATCGAAATCGACATTCAAACAGGCGATGCATCGTGGCCATTGGCCAAAGCATTAGTTTTGGCAACATTTCCGCCCGAAGCCGCAACGATATTGCCGACGGGGCCCGTGCAATGGGCTAACCCGGATTTGCGCGTTCTGATCGAGGACAATGCAGAGCTGGTCTGTCATGTCGGAATTTATCGCCGCGCCGGCACATGGAAAGGCCGCAAGGTTCGTATCGGCGGCATTGGCGCTGTCGCGACACATCCGGACCATCGGCGTCGCGGTTATGCTGGGCTCGCACTCACTGCCGCGATCCAAACCCTTCGCGATGAGAAAGCCATCGATTTCGTGCTGCTGGTTTGTCAGCCGCACAATTTCGCATTTTATGAAAAACGCGGCTGGCACGCATTCGGCGGCGAACTGCATGTCGAACAGAAGAACGAGCGCATTCGTTTCGGTGCAATGACGCCTTATGTCTTCGATATTCGCTACGGGCCGCGCGAGGGCGTCATCGATCTTTGCGGATTACCTTGGTGATAAACGTAAGCCCCTGAAAACGATACGTTTTCAGGGGCTTATTACAAAATTTGGTTGCGGGGATAGGATTTGAACCTATGACCTTCAGGTTATGAGTGCAAAAAGAGTTGTTTCCGGACGATGCCTGACGTTTCCTGGTGTGTCTTAAGTTACTGTTTTGAAAGGATTTCTTTGACTTTCTGATTTCTGCAGTGTCTTCTGGTTTCTGTTCTGGTGGCGACACGGTGGCGACACGGAGAACAAACCAGAACCGAAATTGCAGTCCAGAATGGTCGTCAAACTCACCAAAAGAACGGTCGATGCCATCACGGTCGGTGACCGCGCCGTGATCGTTTATGACGCCACGTTGAAGGGATTTGGCGTCCGCCTCGCCCCTAGTGGCTCGCTGAGTTGGCTTGTCGAATATCGGCCCGGCGCTGGCGGGCGGCGGGTCACGAAACGGCGAATGTACTTTGGCGGGCGAGAGTTCACGCCGGAAGAAGCGAGACAGGCCGCGAAAGAAATTCTTGCGTCGGTTGCCCTCGGCAAGGACCCCGCAGCGGTTCGCCGGGAAGAACGCGAATCCGAGACCTTTCGCGAATTCGCCGAACGCTATCTTCGCGAAGAGGCTGAAGCCAAGCTAAAATTCGGCACGGTCGTCAACTACAGGATCTGCGTCCGAAAGCACGCGGTCCCTTATATTGGCGCGATCAAGCTGAACCGCATTTCGACCGCCGACATTTCGCGCATTCACACCAAGGTTGGCGAAACACGGCCCATGACGGCGAACAGAATCGTCGAATGTATCTCATCGATTTTTCGGTATGCGGCGACTTGCAATCTCGTGCCCGTCGGCCACAACCCTACTAAAGGCATTCGGGCATTCCGCGAAAGCCGCCGCGAGCGATTTCTAAATTCCGAAGAATTGGCGCGGTTGGGCAGCGCAATCCGGGAAGCGGAAACAATCGGCACGCCGTTTGAAGTTGACGAGACAAAGCCGACATCGAAGCACGCCCCGAAACCCGAGAACCGCTACATCAAGATTGATGCCTACACCGCTGGAGCTTTCCGGCTACTTATCCTGACTGGCGCCCGGCTTCGCGAAATCCTTCACTTAAAATGGGAGTACGTGGATTTTCAGCGGGGGCTACTTTTGTTGCCGGATAGTAAAACCGGCAGGAAAGCCATTGTTCTCAATGCCCCTGCCCTCACTGTTCTGCGTGGACTGGAATGCAAGGGCGAGTATGTTATTTTTTCGGAAGATGAAAATAAGCCGCGGGCCGATCTCAATAGACCTTGGCGAACGATTTCAGCGCGGGCAGAGCTTAACGGCGTTCGCATTCACGATTTAAGGCATACGCACGCAAGTGTAGGCGCAGGCGCGGGGCTCGGCTTGCCCATCATCGGAAAGCTGCTGGGGCATACCCAAGCGAGCACGACGCAACGATACGCTCATTTGGATTCGGATCCACTGCGAGCCGCATCAGAAAAAATTGCCGCCAACATATTTGCCGCAATGGGTGAGCAAGCCTTACCGGAGCCCTACATTGATGTTTCCGTCAACAAGCAGGCGACGCAGAGCCGTAGGTCCATAAATCATGGCAAGAAGCAAGGGTGACGGCGCTAGAGCTTTGCGTCGAAAGTCAGTTGGTAAGTTTCGCAAGCTCACTGCAGCCGAGTGGAAAGAAATAGAGGTCCCGTTCGAGCGGCGACAGATATCTGAATTGGCTCGCGAGCGGATCGATTACGCAAATATGCTTTTTGCGCTTGTCGCCCCCAATCATTCTCAAGAGAATTCTGTAACGGTCAAAGAGATCACCAAACAGATAGAAAGCTGGCAGAAAACAACTAGGAACTTGCGAAGAGAACTCGAAACTCCGCGCACTACCGCCATAAAAATTAGGACGAAGGCGGAGATCATTGCACGGCACAAAAGCAAGCGAGCGATCCATCGAATTCGCAAAATGCCGCCTTTGCAATTTTTTACCTTTACTATCGAGTCATCGCTAGTAGCTGCGGATTTGGCTCTTGAGACATTGAAGAATAATCACCAAAGGCCTTCCTCATTGAAGGGCGATCTGTGGTCCGCTTGGATTTGCTTAATTGCTTTGGCACTTCAGGATCAAGGATTCAAAATAACGGCCACTAGCCTCAACAAGAGTAAACGTGAATCGCCGTTCGTGAGCCTAATCCAAAAGATTCAGACGATCCTGCCGACGGAATGCAGAAGATTTAGCGGTTATGAATCTGTGACAAAAGGCGTTCAACAAGCCAGACGAAAGATGGGCGGCCTAAAGCAAAAGACCCTGATGGCCGTACTCGGGGGCTGGGGAGGCCTTATGTTGACTGATTATAGTGCGGATGCTGTCGCAAAGTTCGATGCAGCCAAACAAGTGACGCTTGATTTTCTAACATCCATGACCAAAAAGCAGAACGCAGACTAAGGAGAGACAATCCATTTATATCTGATTTCCTTTCCAGCCCTTTCAATCTTGGTTTGACTACGATTCCCCTCGCTTCCCGAGCATTCCGGGCACCTCAAGCGAGAGTTGGAAATGACCTTGTCTTTGAATCTCCCTTCGCAATACCTAAAGCCCCGCGAGGCAGCAGCTTACATTAGCAGCTCGACGTCAACACTGGCGAAGCGGCGCTTGTACGGTGGCGGCCCGAAGTTCACGCGTATCGGCAAAGCCGTGCGCTACAAAAAATCTGATCTCGACGAGTTCATGGCCTTGAACACCGTCCGTTCAACATCGGACCAGGTTCAATAATGCGTCGGTACATTCGCCGTAAAAACTCTTGTGAGCATGAGCACACAAATCATCGGCAGATGGCATCGCTTGGATTGCCAGCTTTTGAAACGGTCGCCGAGTGCCTTAAGCGCAATACGCAAATGATACGCCGCCTGGAAAGGCATGGAGCTGGAGCGTCAACACTTCAAAATATCAAAGATAGCGTCTCGACCTTGAGTACCGCATCAGCCGATCAAACCAGCAACCTCGGCTTTGACGGAGATTGGATAGCAAGTCGTCGGTATCGGTTGGGACTGATTTCACAGGCACATGAGCTATTGAGCCGACATCAGGGTCCGCTGGCCTTTGTCACGGTAGCTCACCCAAAGTGGAAGAAGTCCGCAGGCCGGCTTGCTGATTCAAACATTCAAGCGGCTACCCAGTGGATGTATCGGGCGCTCAGTCTTGTGGAGGATCGTACTATTGCGATTGGCGGGTATGAAGCGTCTATCAACGTCGAGTTAGATGGCAGCGTGTCATGGAGCGGTCACTTCCATCTTGTGATCGCTGGCGCGGACAAGAAACAGCTAAAAGCCGCGCTCAATATTCCGACCAGATACCAAAGGCAAAAATACTCAAGGCCTGTCACGATTGAACAAATCGGCAACCTCGCAAAACGACTGGGTTATTCCACTAAGCGTATCGGAAAGCGCGGTGTTGCCTACATCGGCAAGAACGGTCGCCAACAACGTCGAAAGCTACCCCTTAGCACGGTAGAGCAGATCGAGTTCGACAGCTGGCTTTCCGGTATCCCCGTTGGTGGCCGCACTTTTCTATTCGGCTGCCGTCTTCATCACAACAAGCTGCGCCTCACGCATGCTGACGATTGATATCTCAGCAATGATGAAACACCCCCGTTATCACCTCTAGGCTATCCACTGAGCCCTAAACCCCGCTGGTTGGCAACTGTTATGGCTAAAGCTGCAGAACGCTCACCGGCACAAATTCGAAGTAACTAATTTTCATCGAGCCGGTGAGCAGTTCGCAGGAACCTCAATGTAACTGTTCACTCGAAGGAGAAAAAATGAAAGTACGACCGCATCCCACCAAATCGAAGATTGATGACACGCAAACTTTTGGCGAGGATGGAAGCGTCCAGATTGTATCTTCCATCTTCCATATTGATGACAACCAAAGCTTCAATGTCGTCAAGTTCCCAACGTTAAGCGGAACAACCGGTAAACTACGCATTCCGCGCGAACTATTTCGTTCACCCACCAAGGTTACAGATTTACTGATAAAGGCGAACGCCGATGCCTCAGTAACTGTGCATGCCGTTAAAACTGCTAGTGAAGCTGCTGCTGTCAGTCCCCCGCCGCATCAAGAAATAACCCGACGCGCTGGCTGGCACATTGATGGTCTCTCATTCGTCTATCCCACCGAAACATTCGGACAGCTTTCGGGGAAACTTTTGTACGACCGGGATTCTCAGATCAATCCCGCGCTCGGTTTGATGCAGGGTTCACTTGAGGCTTGGAATGACGGTTTGCGCGAGCCCTGCAAATACTCCGACTATCTGATTTTCACTACCAGCGTAGCGGCGGCGAGTTCTTTACTGGACGTCATCGGTCAAGACCGAAGGTGCCATCTTTCACCTTCATGGGACCAACCCTAAGAAGCTAGGGGACGAAAAAACAAGGAGCACGTCGGGGAAAACTTTAGTGGTTCGCGCGGGCATTTCAGCGGTCGGTCGATGTCGAAAGACCGATCTATTCAGCTTCGCGATAACCGAACGAGCTGTTGAAGATTTCTGCTTTTCCCACAATCATCTGGCGGCCGCATTGGATGAAGAGGGCCGAAATTCGGACGGCGGAGCAACATCGAAAATAAAGACCGCTTTTCTGCCATATCTTATACCCGGCGGGCGAGGCACCGTGCGATCTAACAAAGCAGTGCAAGACGGCAACCTAAAAAACTTATCATGGGCACTCCTCGCGCTTTCAACTGGTGAAAACCCTATTGATGGCTCTTCAACCGTTCGACCGGAAGGCGCGAGGGTTCGAATGATTGGCATACCGGTACAGCCAGGTAATAAGGGCGGCATATTTAATCATGTTGAAGGAACGCCGAACGAAATTTCTCAAGTGTGCAACCGGCTCGCTCGACAAGTAGACAAGACTATCGCCGACAATTACGGCGTTGCCTTCATTGAGTATCTCCGACGAATGGTTCCTCGAAGACCAGAACTTACATCTCGCATTACTCTCATTATCGACAATTTTGTTGAGAAGATGGAAGCTAATGTTGATCCATGGGAGCGTCGGTTCGCAGAAAAATTTGGCATCGTTCTCGCTGGAGCGATCCTAATGTCTGAGTTTGGAATCGGTCCCTGGACACGGAGACGCGCACGCAAAGCCATCGAAGCGCTTTACGGTAAAGCGCGGTCTGCGACAATTTCAACAGATGACGCTACGGACAGTTTGATGCTGCGACTTCGTAAGTTAGTGGGCGACGGAAAACGATTTCCCGTTGTCAAGAAGGGATCAAAACTCAATATGTCGCATGCATGGGGCGTAACGCGAACATTGCCGGGCGGAAAACCTGCAATTTGTATTCGGCTGTCACGCTTTCGGAAGCTTGTGAAACCATCCGCAATTTCAAGCAGTGTCCTTCTCGAACTGTCCACTCGCCGAGTTCTAATAAAAGCTGCAAACGGTAAGAAAACGCGTCAAATGATGTTTAAAGGATCACCAAAACGGCGGCGGTACGTTTGCTTAGATCGGTCGCGCTTACGCTATAGTGATTCAAGGTTCACTAAATGAGGCTAGTATCATATGACACCAAAGGTATTGCGTAAAAGAATTAGCTCATTGACCGCTGAGTTGCCGGGATTGATGTCTGCGGAGCCGGTGGTCGATAGTTCAGCGATGAGTGCGGTCTGATCGTGTTGT
>JAPLPA010000190.1:0-10274 GCA_026400415.1 Afipia sp.
GCGAAACTTGCAGGCTATCGCCCGGCGCGATCCGGCGGATTGCTCAAGCGGTTGTTTTCCGACGGCGAAGTTGCTCCGCCGCGCGGGCTGTACGTGCACGGCGAAGTCGGCCGCGGCAAGACCATGCTGATGGATCTTTTTTTTCACGACAGTCCGGTCACGCATAAACGCCGCGCGCATTTCCACGAATTTATGGCTGACGTTCACGAGCGGATTTATGCGTTTCGGCAGAAAATCGCCAAGCATGAAATCGCCGATACCGATCCGGTGCTACTGACGGCTGCATCCATTTTCGACGAAGCATGGCTGCTGTGTTTCGACGAGTTTCACGTCACTGATATTGCGGACGCGATGATTCTGGGACGGCTGTTCACTCGCCTGTTCGAGCTTGGAACGGTTGTCGTCGCAACCTCCAACGTCGCGCCGGAAGATCTTTATAAGGGTGGTCTCAATCGCGCATTGTTTCTCCCGTTCATCGCGCAACTTGAGCAGCGCATGGCGGTGCTGCGCCTCGACGCGCGAACGGATTTCCGACTGGAAAAACTCGCCGGAATTAAAATGTGGCTGGTACCGGCGGATATGAAAGCAGAAGCTGCCCTCGACGAAGCGTGGGCAAAACTTACATCCGGCGCACACAACGGCCCGCGCGATATTTCTATCAAGGGCCATGTGCTGCATGTGCCGCACTCCACACACGGAGTGGCGCGGTTTTCCTTCGCGGATCTTTGCGAAAAACCTTTGGGTGCGTCGGACTACCTCCGTATCGCGCGCGACTATCACACGGTGATCATCGACCGAATTCCGGCCATGCGTTACGAGCACCGCAACTTCGCTAAACGCTTCATCACGCTGATCGATACGTTTTACGACAACGCCGTGAAGTTGATGGCGTCGGCCGATGCCGACCCGATTTCACTCTACAGCGCAAATGAAGGGTTTGAGGTCAACGAGTTCAAACGCACGGCGTCGCGCCTGATCGAGATGGGCTCTGAATCCTACCTGGCGCTGCCCCATGGCCACGGCGACTCGACCGCCAGCGGCAAGACGACCGGTCTGGTCGAAACCTGATCCCCGCCGCTTTGTTGGGCGAACGGCGACTTGAACGCCTGCGGCGAAAGGTCTAACCAGCCGTTCAGGCACATTCATCCCTCCAAAAGGATAGTTTTCTCATGGCGCGCGACAAGATTGCATTGATTGGCTCTGGTCAGATCGGCGGAACGCTTGCTCATTTGGTCGGACTGAAAGAGCTGGGCGACGTCGTGATGTTCGACATCGCGGAGGGCGTGCCGCAGGGAAAGTCGCTCGACATCGCGCAGTCATCGCCGGTGGACGGGTTTGACGCGAACTTCACCGGCGCGAACTCCTATGAGGCGCTTGATGGCGCGAAGGTCTGCATCGTGACCGCGGGCGTGCCGCGAAAGCCGGGCATGAGCCGCGACGATCTTCTCAGCATCAATCTCAAGGTCATGGAGCAGGTCGGCGCTGGCATTAAAAAGTACGCGCCTGATTCTTTCGTCATCTGCATCACCAATCCTCTCGACGCGATGGTATGGGCACTGCAGAAGTCATCCGGCATGCCGCACAAGAAAGTCGTGGGCATGGCCGGCGTCCTGGATTCCTCCCGCTTCCGCTATTTCCTCGCCGATGAATTCAACGTCTCGGTCGAAGACGTCACGGCCTTCGTGCTCGGTGGCCACGGCGACACCATGGTGCCGCTGACCAAGTATTCGACTGTCGCCGGCATTCCGTTGCCTGATCTGGTCAAGATGGGCTGGACCTCGCAGGCGCGCATCGATGAGATCGTCGACCGCACCCGAAATGGCGGCGCGGAAATCGTCAATCTGCTCAAGACCGGCTCGGCGTTCTACGCGCCGGCAGCGTCTGCGATTGCGATGGCGGAAAGCTATCTGCGCGACAAGAAGCGCGTGCTTCCATGTGCCGCGTATCTGAACGGCGAATACGGCGTGAAGGACATGTATGTCGGCGTGCCGGTTGTGATCGGATCGAAGGGTGTCGAGCGCATCGTGGAAATCGAACTGGCCGGTAAGGACCGCGAAGGCTTCGACAAGTCGGTCGGTGCCGTGCAGGGGCTGGTCGACGCTTGCAAGAAAATAGCGCCGGATCTGCTCGGTCGCTGATCGGTAATCCGCCAAACCATTAGAAGTTTGGGAATGGCGGGTGGTTTCAGGCTTGCAGTCCATCTGGTATATGGTATGCCAGTCGAAAATTAGGGTGGATTGTCAAATTCACCGGGGCGGGAGCGTTCGATGAATATCCATGAATATCAGGCCAAGGCAGTGCTGAAGGAATTTGGCGTGCCGGTGTCGCGAGGCGTTGCGATCTTCAAGGCATCCGAAGCTGAAGCAGCCGCCAAGGAGCTTGGTGGACCGATCTGGGTAGTGAAAAGCCAGATTCATGCGGGTGGACGTGGCAAGGGAAAATTCAAGGAAGCCACCGCGGGCGATAACGGCGGAGTCCGCGTCGCCAAGTCAGTCGACGAAGTGAAGACATTTGCGACGCAGATGCTCGGCGCGACGCTCGAAACAATTCAGACAGGACCAGCCGGCAAGCAGGTCAATCGGCTCTACATCGAGGACGGCTCCGAAATCGCGAAGGAGTTTTATCTCTCTGCGCTGGTGGATCGTGAGACGTCTTGGATTTCGTTCGTCGTCTCCACCGAAGGCGGCATGGACATCGAAAAGGTCGCGCACGACACGCCGGACAAAATCGTGACGTTCTCGGTCGACCCCGCAACCGGCATCATGGCGCATCACGGCCGCACCGTGGCGCAGGCGCTGGGCCTGAAGGGCGATTTAGCCAAACAGGCAGAAAAACTTCTGACTCAGCTCTATACGGCGTTCGTCGCCAAGGACATGGAGATGCTGGAAATCAATCCGCTCATCATCTCCAAGCAGGGCGAGCTACGATGTTTGGACGCAAAGGTCTCGTTCGATTCCAATTCACTCTATCGCCACCCCGATGTTGTCGCGCTGCGCGACACCTCGGAAGAAGACGCCAAGGAAATCGAAGCATCTAAATACGACCTTGCCTATATTGCACTCGACGGCACCATCGGTTGCATGGTCAACGGCGCGGGTCTTGCGATGGCGACGCTCGACATCATCAAGCTTTACGGTGAGAGCCCCGCGAACTTCCTCGATGTCGGCGGCGGCGCATCCGAAGAAAAAGTCACGGCCGCTTTCCAGATCATCACGGCAGATCCGAACGTCAAAGGCATTCTGGTCAACATCTTCGGCGGCATCATGAAGTGCGACGTGATCGCGGCGGGCGTTGTCGCAGCAGTGAAGAAGGTCGGCCTTAAAGTACCGCTCGTGGTGCGGCTTGAAGGCCCCAACGTAGAAGAAGGCAAGAAGATCATCAATGGATCTGGCCTGAACGTGCTCTCCGCGAACGATCTCGACGACGCGGCGCAGAAAATCGTTGCCGCCGTGAAGGGGAAGTAATCCGATGTCCGTCCTGATCGACAAAAACACCAAGGTCATCTGCCAGGGCTTCACCGGCAAGAACGGCACCTTTCATTCCGAAGGCGCGATCGCTTACGGCACCAAAATGGTTGGTGGCGTTTCGCCCGGCAAAGGCGGCAGCACGCACATCGGTTTGCCGGTCTTCGACACCGTGAAGGAAGCACGCGACAAAACCGGTGCCGACGCCAGCGTGATTTATGTGCCGCCGCCGGGTGCGGCCGATGCGATCTGCGAGGCGATCGACGCGGAAGTGCCGCTCATCATATGCATCACCGAAGGCGTGCCTGTGCTCGACATGGTGCGCGTGAAGCGTTCGCTGTCCGGCTCGAAGTCGCGCCTTATCGGTCCGAACTGCCCCGGCGTCGTGACGGCGGGAGAATGCAAAATCGGCATCATGCCAGCGAATATTTTCAAGCCGGGCAATGTCGGCATTTTGTCCCGCTCCGGCACGCTGACCTATGAGGCGGTGTTTCAGACCTCGCAGGTCGGCCTCGGCCAGACCTCGGCGGTCGGTATCGGTGGCGATCCCGTCAAGGGCACCGAGTTCATCGATATTCTCGAACTGTTTCTGGCAGACGAGAAAACCAAGTCGATCATCATGATCGGCGAAATCGGCGGATCTGCCGAGGAAGACGCCGCGCAGTTCCTGAAAGACGAAGCCAAGCGTGGCCGCAAGAAGCCGATGGTTGGATTTATCGCTGGCCGCACGGCGCCTCCGGGCCGTCGCATGGGCCACGCCGGCGCAATTGTCTCCGGTGGCAAGGGTGACGCCGATTCCAAGATCGCGGCGATGGAATCCGCCGGAATTACTGTGTCGCCGTCGCCTGCGCGTCTCGGAACGACGCTTCTCGAAAGGTTGAAAGCCTAATTCAGTCTTTGGTTCTTTTCGGCGCGAAGTTTTGCCCTAAATAGGGTAAAAGCTGCAGCAGTCAGCACGATGCCTGCCGCCTATCGGACTATTTGCTCCGATATTTCCGCCAGTTGCAAGAATTAGGACGCGAACATGTCTCGCCAGGACGCGAACGCCAATTTTGCTCTCACTTCCTTCCTCGACGGTGCCAACGCCACCTACATCGACGACATGTATGCGCGGTTCGAGAAGAACCCCTCGTCGGTCGATTCGGACTGGGCCGAGTTTTTCAAAAGCCTGAAGGACGCGCCCGCCGACGTTCAAAAGAACGCGCAGGGCCCGAGCTGGGAGAAGGCGAGCTGGCCAGCTTCGCCGAGCGATGAACTGACATCGGCGCTCGATGGCAATTGGGCGCAAGTTGAAAAGATCGTCGGCGGAAAACTCGCCGCCAAGGCTCAGACCGCAGGCGACAATCTCTCGTCTGCGGACGTCCAGCAGGCAACGCGCGACTCTGTTCGTGCCTTGATGCTCATTCGCGCCTATCGCATGCGCGGACATTTCCACGCCAATCTTGATCCGCTCGGTATCGAAGGTCAGAAGGATCATGAAGAACTCGATCCGCGTTCGTATGGCTTCACGGATGCCGATCTCGACCGCAAGATTTTCCTCGATCATGTGCTCGGACTTGAGACCGGTACGCTTCGCGAAATCGTCGCAATCTGCCAGCGTACTTACTGTCAGACGCTCGGCGTCGAATTCATGCATATTTCGAATCCCGCACAAAAAGGCTGGATTCAGGAGCGCATCGAAGGCCCCGACAAAGAGATCAGCTTCACTCGTGAAGGCCGCCGCGCGATCCTCATGAAACTCGTCGAGGCCGATGGTTTTGAAAAATTCTGCGACGTGAAATTCACCGGCACCAAGCGCTTTGGTCTCGATGGCGCGGAGTCGTTAATTCCCGCGCTCGAACAGATCATCAAGCGCGGGGGCAATCTCGGCGTGCAGGACATCGTGCTGGGCATGCCGCATCGCGGGCGCTTGAATGTTTTGACGCAGGTGATGGGCAAACCGCACCGTGCGCTGTTTCATGAATTCAAGGGCGGCTCCGCAAATCCCGACGAGGTCGAAGGCTCGGGCGACGTTAAATACCATCTCGGTGCGTCGTCAGACCGTGAATTCGATGGCAACAAGATCCATTTGTCGCTGACGGCGAATCCATCGCATCTGGAAATTGTCGATCCGATTGTGCTCGGTAAAGTTCGTGCGAAGCAGGATCAACATGGCGATCCGCCAGATATGCGGATTTCGACATTGCCGCTGTTGATGCACGGCGATGCTGCTTTCGCGGGTCAGGGAGTTGTCGCCGAATGCTTCGCGCTGTCCGATTTGAAGGGTTACCGTACCGGCGGATCGCTACACTTCATCGTGAACAATCAAATCGGCTTTACGACCTATCCGCGCTATTCGCGCTCGTCTCCATATCCGTCCGATGTTGCCAAGATGATCGACGCGCCGATTTTCCATGTGAACGGCGACGATCCGGAAGCAGTGGTGTTTGCCGCCAAGGTTGCGATCGAATACCGGCAGAAATTCCACAAGCCTGTCGTCATCGACATGTTCTGCTATCGCCGTCACGGACATAACGAAGGCGATGAGCCGGCATTCACCAATCCGGTGATGTACAAGAAAATCGCAGGGCATCCCTCGACCCTCGATATTTATTCCAAGCGCCTGATCGCGGATGGCGTGATGACTGAGGGCGAAGTCGAAAAGGCAAAGGCCGACTGGCGCGCGCGCCTCGATGTCGAACTGGAAGCCGGCACCGGCTACAAACCCAACAAAGCCGACTGGCTCGACGGAAAGTGGTCTGGCTACAAATCCGCAGACCTCGGCGACGATCCACGCAAGGGCAATACCGGCGTGGCGATCAACGAGTTGAAGGACATCGGCCGCAAGATCACCAAGGTGCCGGATGGCTTCCGCATTCACAAAACCATTCAGCGTTTTCTTGACGCGCGTGCCAAAGCGATTGATACCGGCGAGGGTATCGACTGGGCAACCGGCGAAGGGCTGGCGTTCTGTTCGCTACTCATGGACGGCCATCGAGTCCGTTTGTCGGGACAAGATTCCGAGCGCGGCACATTCTCGCAACGTCATTCGGTGCTGTTCGATCAGGAAGACGAGAGCCGCTATACGCCGTTCAATCATCTCGGCGAGAAGCAGGGTCATTACGAGGTCATC
The DNA here is from genome assembly GCA_026400415.1 of Afipia sp. GTDB lineage: Bacteria > Pseudomonadota > Alphaproteobacteria > Rhizobiales > Xanthobacteraceae > Afipia. The sequence continues at coordinate 6,577 of JAPLPA010000190.1, forward strand.
AACTCGCTGCTGTCGGAAGAAGCGGTACTAGGTTTCGAGTATGGTTATTCGCTGACCGAGCCAAACGCACTCACTGTCTGGGAAGCGCAGTTTGGCGATTTTGCCAATGGCGCACAGGTTCTGTTCGACCAGTTTATCTCTTCCGGCGAGCGCAAATGGCTGCGTATGTCCGGCCTCGTCTGCATGCTGCCGCATGGTTATGAGGGTCAGGGACCCGAGCATTCGTCTGCACGTCTCGAACGATTTCTGCAGATGTGCGCGGAAGACAATATGCAGGTCGTCAACATCACAACACCCTCAAATCTTTTCCACGCGCTGCGCCGCCAGTTAAAGCGCGAAATTCGCAAGCCGCTCATTATCATGACGCCGAAGTCGTTGCTGAGGCACAAGCGTGCAGTGTCGAAGCTCGAGGAAATGGGGCCGGATACGTCGTTCCACCGTGTGCTGCACGACGATGCGGAAAAGGGCGGCGAGATTAAGCTCGTCGAGGACAAGAAAATCCGCCGCGTCATTCTTTGCTCGGGCAAGGTTTATTATGACCTCTACGAGGATCGTGAAAAGCGCGGCATCAACGATATTTATCTGTTGCGCGTCGAACAGCTCTATCCCGTGCCGCTGAAGGCGATGGTGCTTGAACTTGAGCGTTTCAAGCAGGCTGAAGTCGTGTGGTGTCAGGAAGAGCCGCGCAACATGGGCGCGTGGTATTTCATCGAGCCTTATCTCGAATGGGTGCTCAACCAGGTCGGTGCGACGCATAAGAGGCCGCGCTACGCCGGACGCGCTGCCGCCGCTGCGACAGCCACCGGGTTGATGTCGAAGCATCTGGCTCAGCTCAAGGCATTGCTCGACGAAGCGCTAGGCTGAAGGTTTTCGCCGCAATTTTTCGCGACGCGGAGCATTGTTAATTTGATCGGATCGCGGATGCCCTGACGTGCAATCCGGGACGTAAGAGGAAAAGAAAATGGCTGAAATCCGACAAGGTCACCATCGAAGTGCCCGCGCCGTTTGCCGGAACGCTCGGCGAGATTGTCGCCAAGGATGGCGAGACCGTTGCTGTCGGAGCGTTGCTCGGTCAGATCACGGAAGGTGCCGGTGGCGCGAAACCGGCGGCTGCGCCTGCCAAATCCGCCGAAGCGCCCGCGCCAAAGGCCGCGGCCCCTGCCGCATCGGCTGCTGCGCCGGCGCAGAAGTCCGCACCTGCAGACGCGCCGCAAGCTCCATCTGTGCGGAAACTCTCCGCTGAATCCGGCGTCGATGCATCAAGCGTTCCTGGATCGGGCAAGGATGGTCGCGTCACCAAAGGCGATATGCTGGCCGCGATCGAAAAAGCCGCGTCGTCACCGACTTCCGTCAATCAGCCAGCCGCAGCCATTCAGGTTCGTGCTTCGTCGCCCGCCGACGATGCCGCGCGCGAAGAGCGCGTGAAGATGACGCGTCTGCGCCAGACCATCGCGCGGCGTCTCAAGGATGTTCAAAACACCGCCGCCATGCTCACGACCTTCAACGAGGTCGACATGACCGGCGTGATGGCGCTACGTGCGCACTACAAGGATTTGTTTGAGAAGAAGCATGGCGTGAAGCTCGGCTTCATGGGCTTCTTCGTGAAGGCTTGCGTGCAGGCACTGAAGGAAGTGCCCGCCGCCAACGCTGAGATCGACGGCACCGATTTGATCTACAAGAATTACTATCACATCGGCGTCGCCGTCGGCACCGACAAGGGTCTTGTGGTACCGGTGGTGCGCGATTGCGATCACAAGTCGCTGGCCGAAGTCGAGAAGAGCATCGGCGATTTCGGCAAGAAGGCGCGCGACGGTCAGCTCAAGATCGAAGACATGCAGGGCGGCACGTTCACGATATCCAACGGTGGTGTGTACGGCTCGCTAATGTCGACACCGATCCTCAACGCGCCACAGTCAGGCATTCTTGGCATGCACAAAATTCAGGACCGACCGGTAGCCATCGGCGGCAAGATCGAAATTCGTCCGATGATGTATCTGGCGTTGTCCTACGATCATCGTGTGATCGACGGCAAGGAAGCGGTCACATTTCTCGTGCGCGTTAAGGAAGGTCTTGAGGATCCGGCGCGTCTGGTTCTCGATCTCTAAATGGATAGCGTCGCCATCGTCACCGGAGGAAGCCGCGGCATCGGTCGCGCGACGTCGCTGGCAGCGGCAAAGCGCGGCTATAAGGTCGTCGTCGGATATGCGAGCAACAAGGCCGCGGCTGACGAAGTCGTTGAGAAAATCGAATCGACGAATGGCAAGGCTGTTGCGGTTAAATGCGACGTCGGTGTCGAAGCCGACATCTTGGACCTGTTCAAGAAAGCTGACACGTTCGGGAAGCTCGGCGTTCTCGTCAACAATGCCGGCGTGGTCGATATGACGGCCCGCGTCGATGAAATGTCTGCAGCACGTCTTACCCGCATGATGAACATCAACGTGGTCGGCAGCATTTTGTGTGCGCGTGAAGCGGTCAAGCGCATGTCGTCGAAACATGGTGGCACAGGCGGCGTGATCGTCAATATTTCGTCAGTTGCCGCCACGCTCGGGTCGCCTGCGCAGTATGTGGATTACGCTGCCTCGAAAGGTGCAATCGACACGTTTACGGTCGGACTTGCACGCGAGGTCAGTGCCGAAGGCATTCGCGTCAACGCAATTCGTCCGGGATTGATCGACACGGAAATTCACGCCAGCGGCGGCGAGCCCGGCCGCGCGCAGAAGCTGGCGCATATGGTTCCGATGAAGCGCGTCGGCACCGCTGAAGAAATCGCCAATGCCGTCGTCTGGTTGATGTCGAATGAGGCATCGTACGTGACGGGCACAATTTTCGATGTTTCGGGCGGGCGATAAATTTCGCCGCGCCTGCAGAACGCAGGACACTCAATCATGGCCTCATACGACCTCGTCATCATCGGCACTGGCCCCGGCGGCTATGTCTGCGCGATCCGCGCGGCGCAACTCGGCATGAAGGTTGCGGTCGTCGAAAAATGGCCGACCTTCGGAGGTACATGTCTCAACGTCGGCTGCATCCCGTCCAAGGCGCTTCTGCAGGCGTCCGAGCGGTTTGAGGAGGTGACTCACATGCTGCCGAAGATGGGCATCGGCGTCGGCAAGCCAAAGCTCGATCTGGCTACGATGATGAAGTTCAAGACCGACGGCGTCGATGGCAACGTCAAGGGCGTCGGCTTCCTTTTCAAGAAGAACAAGATAGACACTTATGAGGGCACTGGAAAAATTCTCGGCGCCGGTAAGGTCGAGGTGAAGGGTAACGACGGCAAGACGCAAATCCTCGAGACGAAAAACATCGTGATTGCGACCGGCTCGGATGTAACGAAGCTGAAGGGCGTGGAGATCGACGAAAAACGCGTCGTGTCATCGACGGGCGCGCTGGTGCTCGACAAGGTGCCTGAAAAAATGCTGATCATCGGCGCGGGCGTGATCGGTCTCGAACTCGGCTCGGTGTGGCGGCGTCTTGGTTCTCAAGTCACGGTCGTCGAATTCCTCGATCGCATTCTTCCCGGTATGGATGGAGAAGTCGCTAAACAGTTTCAGCGCATCCTGGAAAAGCAGGGCATGATATTCAAGCTCGGCGCGAAGGTGACGGGTGTCGATAGCTCAGGAAAGAAGTTGAAGGCAAACGTCGAGCCTTCAGCCGGCGGCAAAGCTGAAACGATTGAAGCCGACGTTGTTCTCGTTGCA
>JAPLPA010000190.1:10290-11909 GCA_026400415.1 Afipia sp.
CAGAAGGACTCGGTTTGAAAGAAGCCGGCGTCGCGCTCGATCAGCGCGGCCGCGTGCAGACCGACGGACATTTTGCAACGAACGTCAAAGGCGTCTATGCCATCGGCGATGTGATTGCCGGTCCGATGCTTGCGCACAAAGCCGAAGACGAAGGCATTGCGATTGCAGAAATCCTCGCGGGGCAAGCCGGCCACACCAATTACGATGTGATTCCCGGCGTGGTCTACACATTCCCGGAAGTTGCGTCGGTCGGAAAGACCGAGGAAGAGTTGAAACAAGCCGGCGTCACTTACACGGTCGGAAAATTCCCATTCACGGCGAATGCGCGCACCAAGGTGAATCAGACCACCGATGGGTTTGTGAAAATTCTCGCAGATGCTAAGACGGATCGTGTGCTGGGTGCGCATATCATCGGGGCGGAAGCCGGTGAAATGATTCACGAAGCTGCGGTTTTAATGGAATTCGGAGGCTCCGCCGAAGACCTCGCGCGAACCTGTCACGCGCATCCAACCCGTTCGGAAGCCGTCAAGGAAGCAGCGCTTGCCGTCGGCAAACGTGCTATCCATATGTGATTGAGCCGGCGATAAGCCGGTCAACGACGAACGAGAGTGCAGAATGCGCCGACTGCTTCGTCCATTATGGGTCTTGCTTGCGCTGATCTTTTTGATCGAAGCGTGGCTATGGGACCGCCTTGAGCCGATCATTGCGCGCGTCGTCGAGCGCATTCCATTGAAGGCACTCAAGGAATGGTTTGCCGACAAGATTGGTCATCTGTCGCCAGGCGCCACGCTGATCGTATTTATCGTTCCAGCACTTCCGCTATTTCCGCTGAAGGTGATTGGCCTGTGGCTGCTCGCCCATAAATACTTCGTCAGCGCCATTCTCGTCATCGTGTTCGCGAAGTTGCTCGGTCTCGGGATCACGGCGTTCGTGTTTGACGTAACCCGCGAAAAACTTCTTCAAATGCGATGGTTCAACTGGCTGTATGAATTCCTGCTGAAAGCGCGCGCATGGTCGAAAGCGCAGATCGACCCCATCAAGGCCGCGTTTGGGAAATTCCGCCAGCAGTTCCGCACACGCTCATCGTCGCGTTTCGTGCAGCGCTTGCCCAGGCGGGTTCACATGTTCCGCTAGTCGGCGCGTGAAGTTTCGTTACATCAAATGCACGGCATGCGGCGCGAATAATCCGATGGCCGTAAAGACGACACCTGCCAAAGCCAAAAACCCCGCAACGCCCGCAAGTGCGATCATCCCGGTGATGATGGTCGCCGATGCCAGAACGATTCCGATCTGGAATGCCGCGGATGCCACTTCGTAATGATGATAGCGCGCCATTGCGAGGTCGCGCTCCTCTTCTGCTTTTTTCGCGCGCGCGGCGAGCTGTTCGGATCCTTCGCCGGTTTCGGGTTCAGACCGATAACGTGCTGCCGTCTTGCTCCATGCATCGATCTGTTTGGTCAGTGCAGCTTTCGCAGCGTCGTCGCCCATCACGCTAAGGCTGAGTTTCGCCTGATCGGACGTCGCCTCTACCACAGTGCGGCGAATGCTCTTGGCTTGAAAGAACGCCCAAAGGTTGGAAGCCTCGACGTTCTTGCTGATGGATTCGGTTTGCGCGCCCT
>JAPLPA010000371.1 GCA_026400415.1 Afipia sp.
GTCAGCCCAAGCGCAGTAGGCAAATAAACGAAGTAGAGTTTTCCGCCCCATCCCTCGACCACGCGCCGCCCCTCAGCGAGGGCCGATGCCAATGTCTTCAAATGAGGGTCGTCCGGCTTGACGTTGCTGATAAAGCGCTGGCGAAGCCTCACGAGCCGGACAAACTGCAAAAGCTGAAAACGGAACTGTAAAGGCGGAGCAGTTTGCACTTCGAGTGCGCGATCGACCACGCCCTCAAGAATGCGGTTGAGCCCCTCTTGTTTCGCCCTCAATCCCTGCCTGAAGTCAGGTTCGTTGAGGTACTTCATGATGATGGGTTGAGTCATCTCCGCAGGAATGCGCGTTTCATTCGCTTCGAGAAACTGCCAGATCACAATTCGTGGCTTGATGTCCAACAGATACTCTTTGATCGTCGCAAGCTCATAAAGTGCGCCGTTCCCGCCCATTCCAAGATTGAGCGTTCGTGGATATTTTTTTCTGACCAGCGACGGCCAATCCTCTCCAGGATGCACGCAATTGCCGTGCGAAAAAGAATCTCCGATGACCGCAATATCTATGGGCGAATTCCACAGCCCGGTTGGATTGTTGAATCCGGCCTCGTCGGCCGTATAGGTCGCCCAAAAGCCACCCTCGTTGCACAATACCGTCGTTCGCGACGTAAGTCCCGACAGCGGCAACACGGATAAGGAATCGACCGTTAGATTTTTTCCGGTAAATAAATCCGGCTGCCAAACCAGACTCGACGGATAAATCGCCGGAGCCGCTTTTGAATCACCGGCAGCCCTGAGATCAAAAACAACCTGCCGCTTACTTCGCTGATCGTAGGATGGCGGGAAGGACGCCGTCCCAGATTGAAACGAACTTTCAAAAGTCAGATAAAGCTCGGCTGCATAGATCGATACCAGTACCGACACGATAGCCACCAGGATGGTGTCTTTGGTATCGTTGTTCGTCCGTCGCTCAACAATGATGAGAAGCGCAGCGGCCACCAGCAACCCAACAAAGTACCAGAAGTTCGAGAGCCCGCGCGCAATCTGATAGATCGCTATCGCCAGACAAATGCCAGCGAGTACCCGAAACAGAAATCGTCTGACAGTCACGCGCGACTCCAGCGACATGCTCGCCTAATCGGCGGCAATGTCCTTGCTATAATTGTTAAGCAGACCGGCATCTTGAGTGCCCTTGCTCATAAAGCAATTGCCCACCACAAGCGTCTCCATATCCGTCCCCATAAAGCACCGAAACGCGTCCTCCGGCGTGCAGACGATAGGCTCGCCGCGCACGTTAAAACTCGTATTGACGACTACCGGACAGCCGGTCCGCGCATTGAACGCGCTTATAAGCGCATGATAGCGAGGATTTGTATCGGCATGCACAGTTTGAACGCGCGCCGAATAATCGACATGGGTCACAGCCGGAATAGACGATCGCACGACGTTCAACTTGTCGATTCCGAAAAGGCTTTTTTGCTCGTCTTTCATTGGAATTCGTAACCGATTTTGAACGTCCGCGACAATCTGCATGTACGGGCTATCTGTATCCAATTCGAAAAAGTCTTTGACGTTCTCTCGAAGGACTGACGGCGCGAATGGCCGGAAGCTTTCGCGATATTTGATCTTCAGGTTGAGCGTCTTTTGAAGATCCGGATTTCGAGGATCACCGAGAATCGACCGATTGCCCAATGCACGCGGGCCGAATTCCATGCGGCCTTGAAACCAGCCCACGGCATGGCCTGCTTCAAGTGACGCAGCGGTCTTGTCATACAGTGCATCGTCTGAGAGCACTTCGAATTTCGCACCAGCAGCCGTCAGGCTACGCTCCACACTCGCTTGCGAAAACTCAGGACCAAGGTAAGCACCCATCATACCGTCAGACGACTTCACAACGTGTCTCGGTCGATCGAAATGCAAATGATAAGCCGCGAGCGCTGCCCCTACGGCTCCGCCCGCATCGCCGGCCGCGGGTTGAACCCATATCCGCTCAAATGCGCCGTCCCGGAGAATCTTTCCGTTGCCGACGCAATTGAGCGCAACGCCCCCCGCAAGGCAAAGATTTTCAATCCTGTAAACCTTTGCGAGGCTGCGCGTGATACGCAGCATGATCTCCTCAGTGACGTGCTGAATCGAAGCAGCTAAATCCATCTCACGCTGCGTTAGCAAGCTCTCCGCAGTACGCGGGGGCGCTCCAAAAAGGTCATGAAACTTCTTCGAGGTCATGGTCAGCCCCGAGGCATAATTGAAATAACTTTGGTCTAGCCAGAAAGACCCATCTTCTTTCAGGTCAATGATGTGCTTGAAAATCAGGTCCGCATATTTCGGCTCACCATATGGTGCGAGCCCCATAACTTTGTACTCGCCGGAATTTACCCGGAATCCTGTGTACGACGTAAAGGCGGAATAAAGCAGGCCAACGCTGTGTGGCCATCGAATCTCGCGAACCGTTTCGAGTTTGTGTCCGCGTCCAATTGCAACTGAAGTGGTCGCCCATTCGCCTACACCGTCCATCGTCAGCACAACAGCCTCATCGAACGGCGAAGGAAAAAATGCCGATGCGGCGTGGCTCTGATGATGCTCCGCAAAAAGGAGCTTGCCCTTTAGGGCGGACGAACCGGACAACTCGGCCAGCTCTTTTTCGATATTGATCTTCTGCATCAGCTTGTCTTTGATCCAGACAGGCATTGCCGTCCGAAACGAAGAAAAGCCGCGAGGGGCATTGGCGAGGTATGTTTCGAGAAGCCTCTCGAACTTGATGAATGGCTTCTCGAAAAAAACGACGCTGTCGATCTGATCGAGGTTCAGATCAGCAACTTGCAGACAGCTTCGAATAGCTCTTCCGAGTGAACCGCTCTTCCTGGGCCGCCGCGATCACGACTCCGTCTTCGATCAGCGCGGCGGCGCTGTCGTGGTAAAAGGCGGAGATTCCCAGCAGGCGCATCGCTCACTCCGATCAGAAGACCGTATAGATAAATGGCGCGATGGCTGAGCCTTTAGCGAGAATCAACAACCCGCCAAATACGAGCAGAACCATGATGATTGGCAGAAGCCACCATTTCTTTCTGGCAGTCATATACGAAGCAAGCTCACGAATGATCGACAGCATATTCTAATTCCCTGATCGGATCTTAAATATAAGACCGGACATCCTTCAAAACTGATTATTCATCGACGTTGGATTTTTGTCTTCGGCCACGCAGTCTATCCAATAAGTCGTCGCCGTTTTATCTCGCTTTGCCAGCAGCGGATCGCGCCAAATTCGCATCAACAAGCCGGCCGGAACGAAAACAACCACAAAGATCAAAAACATAACAACGGGATTCACCACGCGATGGAGCAGCAGCGACAAACGAAACCACAGAACTGTAATACGCTTGAGCCGCTGCGGCGCAAACGCGCTTAAGCTCGCGAGCACCGCACCGACCAGCGCCAAGACCGATGCGACGAGCGGATGTTTGTAATTTATTGCAGCGACAGCGAAGAAAGCCACGGCAAGCACAGCGCCAGTTGAACGCTCGCTGGGCGGCTTCGTATCGTCTTGCGCATAACCTTCGTGAAAATTCGTCATCGGAGAATCCGGCCTCTGCTTAACTACCTCAATAACGGAAGGAGATATCCCTAAACGCGCGCATCAAGGCAATATCCTGACTTTCGGTATCGGAACCACAAACTTGCCGCCCCAGGCCCGGATATCTTTCATGCTTTCGCTGATTTCGGCCTGAAGGTTCCAGGGCAATATCATCACATAATCAGGCCGCGCCTTGAAAATTTCGTCCGGCGAAAGGACCGGCACCCTGCTTCCGGGCATCAGCATGCCTTGTTTGTGAGGATTGCGATCGACAGTGAATTCGAGAAGTTCAGTACCGATGCCGCAAAAATTCAAAAGCGTATTGGCTTTGGCGGGCGCGCCGTAACCGACAACGCGCTTTCTCGATTGATGCGCATCGATGAAGAAACGCAAAATATCGATCTTTGCGTCCACAACTGTCCGAGCGAATTTGCGGTAAGCGTCAATCTGGCCGAGAGCCGCCGCCGCTTCCAAATGACGTTGCGCAGCGACGCTATCGCACAGAGCGTGAGCCGCGGATTTCCTGCAAGCAAAAATACGCAATGACCCGCCATGCGTCGGAAGTGTCTGAACGTCAAAAACCCGAAGACCGTGGAGACCGAATAACCGTTCGACAGAAAGCAACGAAAGATAAGAAAAATGCTCGTGATAGATCGTATCGAACTGCGTCTCCGCGATTAGCCGCTCCAGCGAGGGAAATTCGAAAGTGACGACGCCGTCGGGCTTTAGCAAAGATGCGCAACCGGCAACAAAATCAACAATATCTGGAACATGCGCGAGAACGTTGTTGGCGGCAATGAGATCCGCTGAAAATCCTCGTTGTTTGAGACTGAGACTTGTTTCAGTTCCAAAAAAGGCGACCTCGGTAGGAACACCTTGCTCGACAGCCGCCTTTGCGACATTCGCCGCAGGCTCTACGCCGAGCGAAGGAATCCCGCGAGCTACAAAATTCTTAAGAAGCGCCCCATCGTTGCTGGCAATCTCAACGACCTGCGAGCCTGCGTCGAGCTTGAATCTGCTGACAACGTGCGCGCAGTACGCCTCGCAATGCTTCAACCAAGAGTCGGCATAAGACGAGAAATAAAGATACTCGTTAAAAATATTCTTTGGGCTTTCGAATTCCTCGAGCTGAACCAGCCAGCAACTGGTGCAGACATAAGCGTGAAGCGGGAAAAAAGTCTCAGCCTTATGTCGTCGTTCCTTGGCAACGAAGGAATTTGACAGCGGTGACATGCCGAGATCGGCAAAAGTCTCCGCCAATTCGGCTTCACATAATCTGCATCTGATACGCTTCATGACGTCCCGAACTCGTCACTGCCAATCGGTCGATTTGACCGGCTTGCAATGCTGATAAGAAATAGCTCGACCCGCCGCTCGCGCTTTGTTGGCTTGGATGAGCCGCATTACTCTTCCTGCATCATCTGACGGCTATTTTAAACCATTCGCATGCTAGGCTTAGCCGCTGATTTCTGCCATTTAACCTATTGCCAGAACAGGCAAAAGCCCCTCATCTTCGCCGCTTCGTCCGGTTTGATACTGGGGTTAAGCGGATGTGTCGAGCCGCACAGCCTTCATTTTCGATGTTTGGAGCCAACGCGTCCTGAAAACGGGACATAACCGGAATAAGACTGGATAGGCGGGATAACCGGAATGCCTGTGAAGCGTGGGAAACGGGACAGAACTTCAGACATCACCGATCAGGCGAAAGACGCCTCGTCGCTGGATCGCAAATGGGCGCAGCTGGCTGTTTTCGGGACCGTCGTAAGTCTGCTGATTGCAACCGGATATTGTCTGCTGCGCATGGGGCTTTCGACACCCGTGATGTTGATACCGGCCTGCGTTACGATCGTCGCAGCATCGCTTTTCGCTCCGCTTCTGCTTCCCCGCCAAGGACTACTCGCCGAGCTCGAAAATCGTGCCGTGGTGTTGCCGCTCGTCACACTCGCGATCCTTGTCGGTATTTTCCTGGCATTTTTTTTAGGACGATCGCTGCTCGTCATTTATTTCATTTTAGCGGTGTCGGGATTTTATCGCGCAGTCCGCCTCCTTCGCCACGGCGATCGGCCTGCTCTCTTGTCTATTTTAGCGATCGCTCTTGTGGTTGCGGCATACCTCTTCATTACTGTCCATAATCTGGGATACGCCGGTGTTCTCTCAAATGAGCAAAGCCAACTAGGGCTTCTCAATCACGATACGCGATTTCACGCCGCAATCGCATTTATGATTCAAAATTTCGGAATTCCATCTACCGCCGTCGATGGCGTCTTGCCCCTCAAATATCACTTCGGATCGCATATCTGGTTTGCTGCGCTGGGAATACTCGGAGTAGCGGAGCCGGCTGCAAGCTATGGTGCGGCTGTTCCAATTGTCGCCGCTCCGATGCTTGTCTTCTCCCTGTTGCTCGCCGCAATGGCGATCGATCATGCGCGCAAATCAGTCATCGACTATCTCATCGTAGGACTTGCGCTCATCTTCCTCTCGGATTGCTCTGAGAAATCGTATTATATCTCCGAGAGCTACACATTCGGTCTGATTGGTACTCTGCTTCTTCTTCCTCTCCTCGCGAGATTGGCCAACATCGGCGCATCGGACGGAAAAGTCTGGTTCGGGATTTTCGTTGCCATCGCTGCGATCCCGATCCTGCTGTCATTTAAGATTTCCGCCGGGCTATTGTGGACGGTTGGATTCGGCTGGATCGTTCTGCGGCGTTTCGCCATCTCGAAGGAAACAGCGATCGTCGGCGCCGTGACTCTCGCAGTCTTGTTAGCTTCGGTTTCAATTTTTGCGCCGGGTCCGAACGATTATAATCGAATGAGCAACTCCGCAATCGTCCCCTTTTATTATTTGCGGTTCGATCCAACGCTCGGAAGCCTGACGAGCTTGATCGGCCCTCTTTGTCTCGCATTCTTCTGCGTTGCGAAGATGCCATTCAGGCAGCTTGTTCGATCCAGATCCGACTTGATGCTTGAAGCAATTCTTCTGGTTACAATCGTCGGTGCCATCCCCGCAATGATCGGCGTGCCGCAAGATTCTTCGGTCTGGTATTTTCTCAACGTCGGCCAGTGGTACGCATTTGCCATTTTGGCCGCGCGAATTTCGGTCGCGGACCTGTCTCAATTTACGCTAAGCCCGCGACGCGACAGGCTCTTTGTTCCGGTTGCGACCGTCGTTGTATTTGCCGTTGGTTGTCAGATGGCACGATCCATCACACCCGCATTTTTTGACACTTATCGCGGCGTCATTCGCGCTGCGGACAAGCAAGTTGACGGTCAACTCCTTAAAGGCCGGTCTGTTACGCAGTATTTTGCCGACACGCTCAAAAAAGAGCGCGTCTTATTCGGTGCTGATTTCAAGGCTGCGATGTCCGCCGCGGTCGGCCCTCAATTGATTTCCATGGTGCGTGATCACATCGATACACGATCACCCGACAATGCTGTCTTCATTCCCCCGCAGAATTTGGCTTACTGGGATTTTCAGGCGATTTGTCGTGACAAGCACAATATTCAAACAGCTCTGACCGGTCAGCCTTCCTTGCTTGGCGGACCGCCTGCATCCTACAACTGTCCGAAGGACGCCTACACGACTCCATACGGCAATGATTTTGCGGCGAGAGATATTACCGACGCTGACCTTTGCGCGCACGCACGCACGCGCAAAATAAAGACGGTCTATGTTCTCAACGATGTCCGCGCGGCAACGAGCAACAAATTACTCAGATGCGATAAATAATGACGGTGCGAGACTAACTTGCTGCGGCAGTTCAGTCCGGGTGACTTTGAATGATCGATCAAAAAAAATATGATTTTGTCGATGCGCTACGCGGGATCGCGGTGCTGCTTGTAGTTCTCGCGCATACGCCAGTCCCCAATTCTCTTTTAGCACTTAACATCGCCGGCGCTTACGGAGTGCAATTATTCTTCGTCGTCAGTGCGTTTACGTTGTTTCTATCGCTGAGCGCGCGACGGAATACTGAAAGCAATCCTGTATTGTTCTTTTTTCTAAGACGCTTCTTTCGAATTGCACCGGCGTTTTATTTTGCAATGCTGTTCTATTTGATGAAGGACGGCACCGGCGCGACGCCTTGGGCTCCTCAGGGAATTCAGTCATGGCAAATCATCTCCACGCTTCTTTTTATAAACGGCTGGCTTCCCGATTCGATTAATGCCGTCGTTCCCGGCGGGTGGTCGATTGCCGTCGAGATGACGTTCTATCTGTTCGTACCCTTGTGTTTTGCGGTAATCACCAACGTAACTCGCGCATCCATACTTTTCGTTGTTCTTGTCGTCGCGGGAATTGTCGCCAACAAATACCTGCTGCCCTCTATTCTGTCGCCGTATGTAGCGTA
>JAPLPA010000119.1 GCA_026400415.1 Afipia sp.
AACATTCATGATAACATCGGATTGAGCACGAAATGAAACTTGCGACATTGAAGAATGGGAAGCCGGATGGCGAACTGGTCGTCGTTTCGCACGATTTAAAGAAGTTCGCCCGTGCATCCGACATAGCACCGACACTGCAGATAGCGCTCGATAACTGGGCAATTATTCAGCCTCAGTTAGAGAAACGCCACCACGACCTAGCTGCCGGCATCTCCCATGAGCCGTTCGATCCGCGCCAGGCCCTATCTCCCCTTCCGCGTGCCTACCAATGGTGCGACGGAAGCGTCTACGAAGCGCACATGGTCCGGATGGCAAAGTGGATTAAAAAACCAGTCGATCCACGCTTCTTTGACGAACCATGGATGTACCAAGGAGCATCTGATGGGTTTCTTGCGCCGACCGAAGATATTCCGGCAGCGACGGAAGAATGGGGTATCGACTATGAGGGCGAGATCGCAGTCATCACGACGGCCGTGCCTTATGGAGCCACTATCGTGCAGGCCGCAGCCTCTATTGCGCTTGTAATGTTGTGCAATGACGTTTCCTTACGCAATATTATTCCCCCGGAGCTCTCGAAAGGTTTTGGCTTCGTGCAGTCAAAGCCGGCGAGCGCATTCTCGCCGGTCGCCGTTACGCTGGATGAACTCGGAACCGCCTGGCGCGATAACCGGCTTCACGGCGCCCTCTTCTCCTATGTGAATGATGAGAAATTTGGCGATCCTGACGCAGGCGCCATGGTGCACGGCTTCGGCAGGCTCATCGCGCATGCGTCGCGGACACGCAGCCTCTCACCGGGTTCGATCATCGGGGGCGGAACGGTGGCAAGCAATGATCCCGCACGCGGCACAAGTTGCCTCGCCGAACGGCGTGTGATGGAGATCTTGAATGGTGGAGAAGTAAAAACGCCATTCCTGCGTCACGGTGATTGCATAAAGTTAGAAATGCTCGACGCTTCGGGTAAGTCAATTTTCGGCGCGATTGAGCAAAGAGTTTCAATCGCAGGCTAGCTACCCGTTAAAGACGTGGCTTCAGATTGTTGGGAGGAATGGAAAATGAAATATGGAATCGTACTTGCCATGGGGGCTGCGCTCGCAGCGGCGCCGGCAGAAGCAGCGACGAAGGTACGAGTGATGTACACCGCAGTCGCGCCGTACGCGTCAGTTTTCATCGCTAAGGATCAGGGCTTTTTCGAAAAGCGTGGGCTGGATGTCGAACTCGTCCTCGCAGCCAACGGCTCGGTGATCGTCGCGGGCGTGGTCAGCGGCAACGTAGAGATCGGCACTCCAACGCCAACGGTGTTTCTGCAAGCGGTAGACAGCGGGCTCGATCAGGTGGCGATTGCGGCTACCAATGCGATGCCCGATTCCTCAAAATCCGGCGTTCTGGCGCGCACCGATTCTGGGATCAAGACTGCAAAAGATTTGATCGGGAAAAAAGTCGGTGTGCCCGGCCTAAACGGATTACTGGACTTCATTTTTCGACGATGGCTAGCGTCGCAGGGCGTCGACACGAAGCGGGTGAGTTATGTGGAAACTTCGTTTCCGCAGATGAGCGATATACTTAAGGCGGGGCATGTCGATGCCGTCGTCGCAGTGGATCCGTTCTATTCTCGCATCGTAAGCCAGAATACCGGCTATCTCGTCGACGACTACACAAGGGACCTTCCGCCGGGAACTATTGCATCCGTCTATTCGGC
>JAPLPA010000443.1 GCA_026400415.1 Afipia sp.
CATGCCGCCGATCACCACCATTAGCAAGATATCGATCATGATGGCGAATGACAGCGATGTGTCGGGTCCCGCATAGCGCAGCCATAAAGAGTTCAGCACGCCCGCGGATGCTGCGACCAATGCTGCGATCACGTTCGCCCATGTCAGATGAAACACCGTGCGATAGCCGAGCGCCTCGGCGCGGAAGCGATTTTCACGCACCGCTTGCAGCACACGGCCGAATGGAGAATTCACGATTCGCAAAAGCCCGAGAATCATGACGGCCGATGCGACGAACACAATGTAATAAGTCAGCGTGCGGCCGTTGAATTCGAAGCCCGCAACATTTCCGAACACTGTGCCAGGGCGAAGCAACTCAGGAAGCTGGAAACTTCGTCCATCGTCGCCGCCGGTCAGCCACGACATCTGCGACGCCAGCACCAGAAATGCGGATGCGACCGCAAGCGTAATCATCGCGAAGAAAATCGCCTGCACCCGCATCGAGAACAGGCCGATACCAAGTGCCAGCAACGCCGCGAGTGGCAGGCCGATGACGATACCGGTGGCGACGCCGGCCCACGTCGGCCCCATCGTAGAGAGCGCTATCGCGATCGCATAAGAGCCGATGCCGTAGAACATCGTGTGGGCGAAAGACACCGTGCCGGTGTAGCCGAGCAGAAGATCGTAGGATGCAACAAGGGCCGCGAAGATGCAGATTTTGGTCGCGACATTCATCGCCTTCGCGCCGGGAAACAGAAACGGCGCCAGCGCCAGAACCGTGACGATGGCGATGAGCAGGACACTTAGCACGCGGCTGCGCGGTGGATCGCCAGAAAGGATCATCATCGATTTGCGCTCATCGGTTCGTCACGGGATAAAGGCCGCGCGGCCGCCACATCAGGATCATCACCATCAGGAGGATGTTTGAAATCAGCGCCAGTTTTGGGACGATGAAGCCACCGTAATTGGCAACCATCGCGACCAAGATTGAGCCAATGAAACAGCCGCCGATCGAGCCAAGCCCGCCGATGATGATGACGATGAACACCAGCACCAGAAGATCGCCGCCCATCGAGGCGTGGATTTCCTCGCGGTACAATCCCCACATGATGCCGCCGAGTCCCGCAAGCGCCGAGCCCGCCATGAACACGCCGAGAAATAGCCGCTTGATTTTGTAGCCGAGGGCTTCGACCATTTCGCGGTTCTCGACACCGGCGCGGATCAGCAATCCAATTTTGGTGCGGTTGAGAATGAGCAGAATGAGTCCGAACACGGCGAGGCCGACCAGCATTGCGAGGATGCGATATTTCGCAATCGCAATGTCGCCGAGAATAAACGAGCCACGCAACGATGTCGGCAAAGCCAGCGGGATGCGCTCCGGGCCCCACAGCGCGAACAGCGCCTGTTCAGCCACAATCAATCCGCCCATCGTGATGAGGATTTGCTTGAGGTGGTTCCCATAGACCGGAAGGATCAGGACGCGCTCGAATACCAGACCCAGCGCGCCGGATACCGCCATCGACAAAAGCGCGGCTGGCGCGAGCGCCGCAAGATTCAGCATCAGCGAATCCGCCTGCACGTAAGACGCCATCGGCACCAGCACGAGCGTGGCCACATAGGCACCGACCGCGATGAACGCGCCGTGGCCGAAATTCAAGACGTCCATCAGGCCGAACACCAGCGTCAGTCCCGACGCCATGATGAAAATCATCATGCCCATCGCCAGCGATGCCATCGTCAGCGTCACCCATGTCGAGGGTGAGCCGATCAGCGGAATCATCGCAAGCGCTAGGACAACAGGCAGCAGCAACGGAGCCCAGTCGCGAGCGGCCCGCGGCAGTGGTTCGGCGGAAACAACGTTAGGAGTCGTATCGCTCATTGATGCGCCTCGAGACTGAGGCCCAGCAACCGTTCCTGCATGGGCGTGTCTTTCGCAAGATCGCTCATCGCGCCGCGATGGATGATCTTGCCGTTGTCCATGACGAGGACGCTGTCGCCCAATTCCTGCGCGACGCGGAAATTCTGCTCGACCAATAATATCGTGGCGCCGCGTTTGCGGATTTCGGCAAAGCACTCGATCAGGTTCATGACCCGCGGCTCGACGATGGCGCGCGCGATGGACAGCATTTGCTTCTGTCCGCCGGACAGCGATCCGGCACGCGACAGCCAGAAGCGTTTCATTGCCGGAAAGAAACCGAAAATCCATTCGAGGCGCTGCGTGTCGAGCGGGCCTTCGCGTGCTGCGAGCACGAGATTTTCCTTGATGGTCAAATCGGAAAACACCGACATGGTTTCGGGGACATAGCCGACGCCGAGACATGCGATCTCCGGCGTGGATTTTTTTCCGGTCGATTGTCCGTCAAAAGTGATGGTGCCGGAGGAGGGCGGCGACAGCCCCATGATGGTGCGCAATGTCGTTGTCTTGCCAGCGCCGTTACGCCCGAGGAGCATCGTGGTCTTGCCTTCGGGGACGGAAAAATCGACACCGTGCAAAATATGGTAATGCCCGATATGGGTGTGCACGCCGTCGAGTTTGAGAACGTCACTCATGCGGCGCTCTTTCCCGGCGCGATGCCGAGATACGCTTCCTGCACGATGGGCGAGGCGATCACTTCTGCCGGTTTGCCGTCGGCGACCAATTGTCCATTATGCAGCACGATGATGCGGTCGGCGAGCGAGCGCACCACGTCCATCTTGTGCTCGACGAGAAGAATGATTTTCGAGTTGTCTTTTTTGAGCCGCGCAATGAGGTCGAGCACGACCGGGACTTCATCGACGCTCATGCCTGCTGTTGGCTCGTCGAACATGAATACCTTCGGCTCCAGCGCCATCATCAGGGCGACTTCGAGTTTTCGCTGATCGCCATGCGACAACGCCGTTGCAGCCACAGCGCGGCGATTGCCGAGCGCAACCGAATCCAGAATGGCGTCAGCGCGCGCGATCAGGTCCCGGCGTGTCATCCAGGGGCGAAACATCTCGTAATGCACGCCGCTCGCCGCCTGCACGGCGAGGCGGACATTTTCCTCGACGCTGAGATTTGGAAACAGGTTTGTGAGCTGGAACGCGCGGCCAAGTCCGGCGCGGGTTCGCATCGGCGCGGTGAGGCGCGTGATGTTGTTGCCGTTGAGCAGCACCTCGCCGGCACTTGGTCGAAGTTGCCCCGAAATCAAATTGAAATAGGTGGTCTTTCCGGCTCCGTTTGGACCCACAATGGCGGTGAGTTCGCCGGGTCGAAACATGCAGCTGACCTTGTTGACAGCGACATGGCCGCCGAACCGAATAGTGAGGTCGCGTGTTTCAAGCGTGAGGGTCATGATCGCTCATACAACCGTTGCCGTGCCCGGCGCAAAGCCGGACACGGCGGGTGTTGTCGATCAGCGCTTGTTCTTGATCGGGATGGTCATGTCCTCGATCTTCAACTCGCGCACCAGTTCGTTCTCCGCCCAGGCGAGGTCGGGATTCACCTTGACCCGGAAGTGGTACATGCTCTGCAGGGCCTGATGGTCTTCCTTGCGGAACATCATCTTGCCCTTCGGCGTGTCGAACTCCATGCCTTCCATCGCGGCGATCAGCTTCTCGGTGTCGGTGGACTTCGCCTTCTGCACGGCGGTCACTGCCGCCATTGCGGCAGCGAATCCGCCAGCCGTGAAGAAATCAGGCGGCGCGTTGAAGCGCTTCTGGTGTTCGGTCACGAGCCAGTCGTTGATCGGATTCTTCGGGATGCCGTAATAGTAATATGTCGCACCCTCCATGCTGGGAAGCTGCTTGTAGGCCGCAAGTGCCGGCAGAATGTTGCCGCCAGTCGACAGTTCGATGCCGTAGCGCTTCGGGTCCATGTCCTGCAGTTTGGACATCGGCGTTGGACCGGCCCAGATCACCCAGATGATTTTCTTGCCGGGCTTGTCCTTGAGCGCGTCGAACAGACGCTGACCTGCCGCAGTGAAGTCCGTCGTGGTGGCAGGTACATATTCTTCCGCGGCCAATGTCGCGCCGGTTTTCGCAAGCGCTTCCTTGAACGCGGCAACACCGTCCTTGCCGAACGCGTTGTCCTGACCGAGCGTCGCAATGGTCACGCCTGCTTTTCCGATCGCGACCGCGTTTGAGATCGCGTCCTGCGACGAGTTGCGACCGGTGCGGAAAATGTAGCGATTCCATTTTTCGCCGGTGATGGCGTCGGCAACCGCCGGCTCCACGATCAGCACTTTTTTCATTTCTTCGGCAACGGGAAGCATCGCGAGTGCCGCGCCTGACGCGGTTGTCCCGATCGCGAGATCGACCTTGTCATCCTGATAAGCTTCGGCGAGCGCGGCCTTGGCCAAATCCGGTTTGCCCTGATCGTCCTTGGTGACGATCACGATTTTGCGGCCATCGACCATCATGGTGTTCTTGGTGGCGTATTCCAGACCCATCTGCAGGCCGGTTTCGGTCTGCTTGGCATAGGCCTCGAGCGGGCCTGTTTTGCCGTAGATCAGCGCGATCTTGAGATCGTCAGCCGAAGCTGCGGTCGTGGCCAGTGCCACGGCGCCTGCGAGCATTGCAATTTTTTTCATCATTCGTGTGTCCCTCCTTCTTGGTCGTGTCGCGACATTACATAGCCGATTTGGATATACCAATTTATTGATAGGTGAGCCGCGCTCAATAATGCGGCGGCGTCTCGGATGACGGGCCGGTGACAGATCGGCTCTCTGCATCAGCCAGACGTTCGCGCAATCCGGCGATGTCGCGTTTCAGCGCATCGACTTGCTCCCATTGATCGGTGATCGTTTTATTGAGTGCCTCGATTGTGTCGTCCTGATAGGCGGCGCGGATTTCCAGCGCCTCGATCCGCTTAGTGAGGGCATCAGTCATTTAAGCTGTCCTGAGATTGCTCACTCATGTCGATTTCCGTGGCATCCGTTATGCCTTGAATGTTTTGGTCAGTTCGCGACTTGTCACGTTCGCTGAGGCCATGACCAAGCGCGATGCGCTGGTCGAACACAAAACATTCGCCGCGCCACAGACTCTGGTCCTGCGGAATTTCTTCGAGATATTTCAGGATGCCGCCCTTGAGATGATAGACTTCCTTGAATCCTTGCGACAGCAAGTAAGAGCTTGCCTTTTCGCAGCGGATTCCGCCGGTGCAGAACATCGCGATCTTCTTGTGTGTGTTCGGGTCGAGCGCACGCGATGCGTATTCCGGAAATTCACCGAAGCGTGTGAGGTGCGGATCGAGCGCGCCTTCAAAACTGCCCATCTCCACTTCGAACGCATTGCGAGTGTCGATCACAAGCACGTCCGGTTGCGCCACCAGCGCGTTCCAGTCCTTCGCGTCGACATAAACGCCGACCTTTTCGTTGGGATCGGTCTGCGGATCGCCAAGCCGCACGATCTCTTTTTTCAGCCGCACCTTCATGCGATTGAACGGCATGTCGGCAGCCGTCGAGAATTTCAGTTCGAGATTGTCGAGGCGCTTGCCGAACAGATCGCCGTTCTGAAGCTGGTTGATGAGGGCGTCGATCGCCGCATCGGTCCCGGCCACGGTTCCGTTGATACCTTCGGATGCCAGCAGCACGATGCCCTTGATGCCCAGCGCGCCGCACATGTTGCGCAGGGGTTCGCGCAGCGCCTCGAAATCGGGGAGGGCCACGAATTGATAAAAGGCGGCGACTTTATGCGGCATGGTGGGCTTATAGCAGGGCGGTCAGGTTCCGGGGAATGCCTGCATTCGATGCCGGAAAACCTGCCAAAAGGGCCGCCCCTTTGCTCGACAGACTCGTCCAAAATCTGCATAAATCCTGCGTCGTTTCAGGCATATCCCGCGGATTGCGGGAAATCTGCTAGATAAATTTCAGCCATTTACAGAATCGGAAATCCCTTGTCGCACGGCTCACTCGATCCCGCCTCCGAAACCCCAGAAAAGCAGAATTTCAGTATCGCATTCGGGCTTGAGGGTATCGGGCTGATCGCGCTGCGCGCCCCGCGCCTTGCGGCCGCCATTCTGCTGGCACTTTGCGTCGTCGCGGTGTTCGGAATTCAGCGCATCAAGATCGACGACTCTTTGAGCCAGTTGTTTCGTTCCGACACTCCCGAGTACAGGCAATATGAGGAAGTGACCAAGCGCTTCCCGTCGAGCGAATACGATGTGCTGGTCGTGGTTGAGGGCAAAACGCTGCTTGAGCGTAGCTCACTGGAGAAGATGCGCGAACTCACCACCGACCTGCAACTGGTCGATGGTACGCGCGGTATCATCTCGCTGTTCTCCGCGCGGCAGTCGCCGGAAGCCGGCAAGCTGCCGGCGTCGTTGTTCCCCGAACCGCTGCCTGAAGTGCAGGCGTATGACGATTTCATCAAGAACAAGGTGCTGACCAACGAGATCATTCGCGGCAAGCTGATGTCGGACGACGGCACGCTGGCGCTGATTGTGCTGGCGCTCGACCCGGCGATTGTCGGCAACAAGGGCCTCAACACCACGATCGCCGAAATCCGCAAGACGATGGCGGACGATCTCGCCGGCACCGGCCTCAAGAGTGAATTGTCCGGCGTGCCGGTGATGCAGCTCGAGATCCGCAACGCCGTCGAGCGCGACGGCCTGACCTACAACATCGCGGGTATTCTTGCGGGCTGTATCATCGCGATCATTTTCTTTCGCCGTGTGTCGTTCATGATCGTCGCTGCGTTTCCGCCGTTGCTCGCGATCCTGCTAGCGATCGGCACGCTGGGTTGGCTCGGCTTCAGCCTCAACATGTTTTTGAATGTCATGACGCCGCTCATCATGGTCATTTCATTTGCGGACTCGATGCAGCTTACTTTTGCCGCGCGAGACCGCCTCATCGCAGGCGAAGATAAAAAAACCGCGTTCCGTAATGCTGTGCTCGTCGTGGGGCCAGCCTGCGTGCTGACGCACGGCACGGCGGCGTTGTCTTTCATCGCATTGCAGTTCTCAAATTCAGATTTGATTCGCTCATTCGGTGAAGCGGGCCTGATGGCGACACTCATTGCGCTGGTGGCAGTGCTATCGCTGGTACCGGTGTTCGGCGTGCTGTTCGTGCGCAACGAGCACCTCATGGCGACGACGAACGTCAAAGCCGCCGACAGGGGCGTTGAAGCGTTGCGCGCTTTCTGCCGCTGGATTGCGGTGCGGATGGTTGGACGGCCCGGCCTGTTCAGTGCGATTGCGTTTCTGGTCGTCGCGGGTCTGGGTATCGTCTACGCCAATCTGGAGCCGCGCTATCGTCTGGCCGATCAGGTGCCGGACAAGGAGCAGGCTGTGCAGGCATCGAGTCGTCTCGATGCCAAGCTTACCGGCGCCAATCCCATCGACGTTCTGATTGAATTTCCGAAGGGAAAATCCCTTTACGATCAGGAAACACTCGACACAATGGCGGCTGTCCACTCGATCATCGAAAAGCAGGCAGGCGTCGGTAACGTCTGGTCGATCGAGTCGCTGCGCAGATGGATTGCAGAAAAAATCGGCCGATCCGATCCGGCGATCCTGAAAGAGTATGTCGATCTGCTGCCGAAATATCTGGTCCGCCGGTTCCTCTCGGAGCAGGGTGACGCAATCGTCGTCAGCGGTCGCGTGCCGGACAAAGATTCAAGCCAGATTTTGCCCGTTGTCGAAAAGCTCGATCACGCGATGGACACAGTGCGCAAAGCGCATCCGGGTTATCTGATTGCGGTAACGGGATTGTCGGCAATTGCGGCGCGCAACTCTGCGCAGATGATCGACAAGCTCAATCGCGGACTGACGCTCGAATTTCTGCTGGTGGCGATGTTCATCGGCCTCGCATTCCGTTCGGTCGTCGTGATGTTCGCCAGCATTCTTCCCGGTATCTTTCCGGTGGTCCTGTCCGGAACGGTTCTTTACGTGATGGGTGAGGGGCTGCAATTCGCCAGTGTCGTTGCATTGACGGTTTCGTTCGGGCTGGGATTGAGTGCCACGATCCACTTCCTCAATCGCCTGCGGCTGGAAGAAAAACCCGGCGTCGACGAAGCTGAAGCCGTGCAGCGCGCAACCGTGCTGGTCGGCCCCGCTCTGATCCTGACCACAGTGGTTCTGGCCTGCGGTCTGGTAGTGACGGTGTTCTCAGACTTGCCGTCGTTGCGGCTGTTCGGCTGGCTCAGCGCATTCGCGATGATCGCAGCCCTCGTGGCCGACCTCTTTATTCTGCGGCCCACAGCGATGTGGCTCATCAGCACCTCCGAACGCATCAAGGCGGCGTGGGCGTCGCGTTGAATCAAAAACTGAGCTTAAAAAGAAAAACGCCCGCGACATTGTCGCGGGCGTTCGAATTTGAACGACTTGAAGTCTGAAGTTTAGTTGCCCTTTGACAGCGCCATCGTAACGCCACGCAACTCGCCCTTCGATGCGATGTTGATATTCTGCTTGCCGCCGCGGGTGGAGACGTTGAAGGTCGCGGCATATCCGTTCGTGGTCACCAGTGCGGTGATGTCGCCGCCGGAGATGTTGCCCTCTATACCGCCGTTCACATTGCGGGTTTCTTCGCTCCAGCTGCCGGAAATGATGCTGCCCTTGGCTTCGACGTTGCTTCGCAGCTCAAACTTGTAGCTGTCGCTGGCGCATTTGATATTCTGATGCAATCCATTGCCCGCGGTATCCACCGTGTATGTGCCTCGGCAGCGAATGCGCTCTGTTCCGGCGTCGGCAATCGTAATTGTGCCGTTGCCGGACCATGTGCCAGCATAGTCATCGAACGGACCGGCATACGCGTGACCCGATCCGAAGAGAGTTACGGCTGCGACAAGCCCATAAAATTTGCGAACATTGAAATTCAACAAAGACATATCCAGACACCGCCATTTTTTGCTGTCGAACGCCCTAAAGAATGTCCAATACCATGATTTTGTTCACTGCAAAATGGCCGGACGGGCGCTGATCTCGCACTTCGCGGTCTGATTGTTGTATTTTTCTGACACTGTCCGCGCACGCCTGCCTGTTTTTTAGTCCCGGCGGCAGACATTTTTGAGTTGCTCCGATGCCCGATACACCGCCGACCTAAGTTAAAATTCGTGCGGTGCAGCAGGACACACCGGCCTGAGACGAATTTTCTCCGGCCAGTGGACAACGAGAAAATTCACCTTTCTAATCGCTTCCAATAAAGCCAGCGGCAAACGCATGGCTATTTGGGAGGACGTAATGAAGCTCACGAGACGCGATTTTTCCGTTGGCGTTGCCGCAACCCTTGCGGCCCCATCGATTATTAAAAGTGCCGGCGCGCAGGGTGCCACCATCAAAATCGGTATGGTCCTTCCCGTCACCGGATCGGCTGCCGAGCAGGGCAAGTTTGCACTCAACGGGGCCACGCTAGCGCTCAACGCCGTCAACAAGGCCGGCGGCGTGATGGGCAAGCAGGTCGAACTCATTACTGAAGATGACCAGACCACGAATCCAGGCGTCGTGCTGGCGTTTTCCAAGCTCGCTGCCCAGTCCGAGATTGTTGCGTTCCTCGGCTCGATCCGCTCCACGCAGGTTCACGCGATGGCGCCGGACGTTCTCAAGCTCGGCAAGCCGGTCGGCATCGGCGGCACGGACCCGAAGCTGACCCATATGGACAACAAGTGGCTGTTCCGTTTCCGCCCCAATGACAGCTATTCGGGCAGCGTGATCGCCGACTTCGGCACCAACACACTCGGCAAAAAGAAATGGGCGGTCCTGCACTCGACCGACGCGTTCGGTACCGCTGGCGGTAACGCGCTGACCGACGGTCTCAAGAAGCTGGGCGTCACGCCTGTGATCGACCAGGGTTACGCCAATGCCAGCCAGGATTTCACGCCTGTCGTGCTGGCAATCAAGCAATCCGGCGCCGACGTACTCGGCTCATATTTTACCTTCGAAAACGATCTCGGAATCTTCGCGCGTCAATTGCGACAGCTCGGCGTCGATATTCCTTGGGTCGGATCGCCATCGATCGTCGGCGTATCCTCCACACGCCTTGCCGGCGCGACGCTCTATGGCACCTATGGCGTCGCCGACTATGCGGAGGATTCCAACCCAACCTCCAAGGCTTACGGCACCGCTTATCGCGCAGCCTACAACCTTGCACCCGACAACCAGAGCGCGTGGACGTATGACGCCGTGACCGTCTTCTGCAAGGCGATGAACGACGCAAAGTCCACCGATCCGGAAAAAATTCGCAGCACGGTCCTCTCGATCAAGAAGTTTGCAGGTGCCGAAGGCGAATACAACTTCGATGCCAATGGCGATGGTCTTCACGGCTACAACATCGTGAAGAACGACAAGGGTGTCATCGTTTTCGACAAGCACATCGAGTCGACAAACTGATCGAACGTCATTGCGTGAAACGCGAAGCAATCCAGTCATTCTGGTTTCTGGATTGCTTCGCTTCGGTTCGCGCGCAATGACCGCTCAATGCCACTTGCTTTAATCGCATCGGACGAATGATGGATCAGTTTCTTCAGTTGCTGTTTACGGGCGTCGGCATTGGCTCTGTGTATGCACTTGTTGCACTCGGTTTCGTTTTGATCTTCCGCGCCACCAACGTCGTCAACTTCGCGCAGGGCGAATTCTCGATGGTTGCGGCATTCCTGATGGTGGTGTTTGCCGTCGATCTGCAGTGGCCGTACTGGCTGTCGTTCTTGATTTCGCTGGCGGGCATGGCGCTGTTCGGCGTGATCTTCAATCTCGGCGTCTATTACCCGCTTCGCCACCGCACATTCCTGCCGGTCATCATCGCGACGATCGGCGCATCGATCTTTCTCGCCAATTCGGTGCTTGCGATCTACGGCCCCGCGCCGCAGGTGCTTGAAGGCTGGTTCGAGACACCGGGCATCAAGCTTGGGCCGATCTATCTCGACAGTCAGTATTTGCTTATCATCGCGGTGACGATTGTGCTGGTGATTTTCAATTACTGGTTTTTCGAGCGCACGATGCTGGGCAAGAAGCTTCAGGCGACATCGCAGGACAAGGAAATGGCATCGCTGCTTGGCATTTCCGTCTCGGCGATGATCATGATCACCTTCATCTACTCTGCGGTGCTGGGCGGGCTTGCCGGCATACTCGTCGCACCGATTTTGTTCGTGTCGATCCAGATGGGCGCGACGATCGCGTTGAAGGCTTTCGCCGCGACTATTATTGGCGGCTTCGGCGATGTCGCAGGCGCAATCGTGGGCGGTATCGCGCTCGGCGTGATCGAGACGTTCGGTGCCGCGTATGTGTCGGTCCCTTATAAAGACGGCTTCGCATTCCTGGTGCTGATCGCATTTCTGGTGTTCCGCCCGCAGGGCATCTTCGGCGAGCGCGTGGCGGAAAAAGCATGAGCGCCAGCGACAACATTCAGGCGGCAGCGCCGCGCGTGCGTACAACTCCACTCCTGGTGCGGCATCTGCCTTACTTCATCGGCGCAGCGATCCTTGTCGTCGCAGCAGCGACAATGAAATTCGATGGCTATTCGCTCAACATTCTGATGCAGGCGACGACATTTGCGGTGGCGGTGTTCGGGCTTACGGTCGTCCTCGGATTCTGCGGCCAGATCAATCTGGCGCAGGCGGCATTCTTCGGGTTGGGTGCCTATGCGGTCGGACTCGGCACGGTCGACTATCAGCTCAATTTCTGGATTGCGCTTGCGGGCGGCGCTTTGCTGTCGCTGCTGGCCGGCGCGCTGCTCGGGGCGAGTACGCTGAAGCTCGGCGGGCATTATCTCGCGATGGTCACGATTTCGTTCCAGCAGATTCTCACGCTGGTCATGATCAATGCGATCTGGCTAACGCATGGCCCCGACGGCATATCGCGTATCGCGCGTCCAAGCCT